>JAZFSN010000077.1:0-14084 GCA_036446195.1 Thermodesulfovibrionia bacterium
TCATCCAGCAAAATTCTTAATCGATACCAAGGGAGACTGGATTGGAGTTGCAAGCGGCTATGGAGAATGGGACAAAAAAGAGATGAAGTCACTTATCGAACTGTTAATCAGTTCTAAAGGGTAATTGAATGTCAGTATTAGTGACTCCCGACAAGCCTGCCTGCCGGCAGGCAGGCCCTGCACCACACGGTGCACGGGCAAGCGGGAGTGACAGAATTATATAAATTAATAAATTGACCTTATCCTGCCGGTATTACGGTCAAATATGATTACATCCACAACTTTTCCCTTCTCCTGAACAATTGCCCTGATAAACCGCCCTTTTATATTCTCAATTTTGATGTTAAGCCCTTTTTTATTGTAATAATCCTTCATTGCCTTCTCAGCATCCTCGGTATTTATCATAGCCTTACAGATGCCGTAACGGCCACATCTGGCACAGGAACCACCGTAAGGTGTCACAGGGCCTTCCTGCGACTGTGAAAAGGCCTCTAAAAATGTAAACGTCAAGGCTGTAATTATTGTTAAAACAACTAAATATCTCATATTTTTGCCATTTGTATATTTTATTAAATTTTCAATACCCCACAGTCTCTGCTGTGGGGAGATTCATCTTTAAAAGATAACAAAACAAAATGAAGAAAATATGAACATCAGAATCAGAAAGTAAGAGTAAACCGGGACCCTTGATCAGGAATGCTTTCAACCTCTACATTTCCACCTATTACTTCAGCCAGTTCCTTTACAATAGCAAGGCCCAATCCCCTGCCCTCTGAATCCCTTGCCTTATAAAACCTTTCAAACACCTTTGGAAGCTCTTTTTTTATAATACCTATCCCGGTATCTTCAACAGAGATGTAAAAACCAGTAATTCCATCATGCCTGTACCTGTCCCAGCTTATAGTAATTCCGCCTTTGGCGGTGAATTTACAGGCATTTGTAAAAAGATTTTTAAAAATTATATGAAGCTTTTCAGGATAGGTTTTAACAATGATGGACGGCCCTGCTGTTTTTACAAAGAGCCCCTTTTCTTCTGCAATTTTTTTCATCCCGTTTACTATTGATTCAATAAAATCCCTGAGATTGATTTCTTCCTGTATTCCTTTTTTAAAAAAACTTGCCTCAGCCCGCGTTACATCTTCTATGCCTTCCACAAGAGATATAAGTCTATGAATTTCAGAAGTTATGTTGCCAATTACTGCCCGGGTATCTGTTATTACCCCGTCTTCCATGGCTTCAAGATTACCCCTGATAACAGTGAGCGGAGTTCTAAGCTCATGAGTAATATTAGAGGTCAGGTGCTGTCTTATCTCGTCCTCCTTTCTCAGAGCTTCAGCCATGTAGTTAAAGGTCTCTGTCAGCCTGTCAATTTCATCTTTATATTTAAAAAACCTGAACCTGTTCCGTTTTGATTCCTGTATATTAAAGTCTCCTTTAGCTATCTTTTCAGCTGCAGACGTTAAACGTCTTACAGGAGCCGAGATAAATATTGTAAATAATACGGCTAAAAATAGAGCACCGCCTACAGCTATCAAAAAGGAGATAACAAGAAATTCCTTGCCCCTTTTTCTGAATATCTCTTCCTTGAGAGGGATTAAGCCAAGTCTTTCAATCGTCCTTATGTAAAGTTTTCCAACTTCTTTCCCCTCTATATACAGGGGATACCACATAAACTCGCCTGTGCCCGAAGGCAGTTTCAAAAACGAACTCATCCTTTTAACCATGTTAGTATTCATTAAGGAGAAAACATCAGTGGATGACAGTATCCTTTTACCTGAGATGTCTTCAACATAAGTTTCAAACCCGAGCATTAATCCCCAATGAAGTGATTCACCGAGCACTGTTTTGTCATATTTGTTATCTTTAAAACTTCCTTCAACAGACGCAAGAACCCAGTAGATATGATCCTCTTCAGTTCCTTTAATAAAATCATCAAAGTCCCCGATAATTAGTCTCTTAAACACAATATTTGAAAAAAAGGCAAGAAAGACAATAAAAATGAATGCGAAAAACAGTTTAGTTCTCATCAGGTTGGCCGATAAATTTGTAACCTAAACCATAGACCGTTTTGATAAATTCGGGAGCTGTTGGATCGTCCTCAATCTTATGTCGTATATTTTTAATGTGTGCATCAATTGTTCTGTCATAACCCTCAAAGTCATAGCCAAGTATTACATTAACGAGCTGAAGCCTTGTAAAAACCTGTCCCGGACGTTCTGCAATTTTATGTAAAAGTCTGAATTCTGTTGGCGTGAGAACCACTGGTAAGCCATTTTTCTTTATTTCAAAACGGGAAAAATCAATTACAAGACTACCGTTGTTAAAGCTGATACTCTCTTGTTTGTCTTTAACTCTCCTAAGCAGCGCTTTGACTCTTGCAACGAGTTCTCTGGGGCTGAATGGTTTAACCACATAGTCATCAGCACCAATACCAAGCCCTTTTATTCTATCCTCTTCTTCGCTCTTTGCTGTGAGCATAATAATAGGTAAATCAGAATCCTTGCGAATCGTCCGGCATACATCCTCCCCTGCTATATCAGGTAGCTTTAAATCAAGTATTATGAGGTCAAACCCGTCCTTTAATAAGGACAATGCCTTCTGTCCTGTATCTGCAACTGTTACATTAAAACCTTCTTTTTTAAGGTAGGCGCTGACTATGTCGGCTATTTTACTTTCATCTTCAACTACGAGTATACTGATACTTTTCATGATGAAATAATAACACAAACATTGTGAAATATTTGTGAACCCCGTTAAAAAGGTGTCGCGTGTCGGTGGCTTTAGACCACCGACTGCGACAGATTTTTTAACCTCCGATTTCATCGAAGGCTTTCTTTTAACGGGGTAAATAATGGCAACGGGAAATGGTTACACCAGTGTTCGTAAAAGTATTTCTCGGGACTGATGATATTTTTATTCTGACCATCTTGCCAAC
This sequence comes from Thermodesulfovibrionia bacterium, assembly GCA_036446195.1. Lineage (GTDB taxonomy): Bacteria > Nitrospirota > Thermodesulfovibrionia > UBA6902 > BMS3Bbin08 > JAZFSN01. The sequence goes on from JAZFSN010000077.1 coordinate 2,936, forward strand.
AAGAAAAATAAAATGATAAGCTTTTAAACAATGGACATAGCTGAAGCACTTAAGGCAGTACAGGAAAGAATCAATAATTCTGCTGTTAAAACAGGGAGGAATTCTGATAATATAAGGCTTGTTGCTGTCTCTAAGACGATTGAATTACAGAGAATTATCCTGGCAGTAAAGGCAGGGGTATCCATTTTGGGAGAAAACAGGGTTCAGGAAGCACGAGAAAAAATTTCAAATTTCAAATTTTCCGCCTCGGCGGACCCGCCTGAGGCTGGGCAAATTACCCCCCCTATTCCCGCTCTTGAGAAGGGAGGGGTTGAATGGCATTTAATCGGGAATCTTCAGAAAAACAAGGCAAAAGCCGCATTACAGCTATTTGATTTAATACATTCGCTTGACTCTTTAAGTTTGGCAGATGTGCTTAATAATTACGGCCGGCAAACAGCTAAAAGACAGAGAATCCTTGTACAGGTAAAACCTATTGACGATGTAACAAAACACGGAGTTTCAGAAAAATGTCTGATGGAATTAGTTGAAAAAATCAGCAGGATGGAAAATCTCAAGCTGGAAGGTCTGATGATAATGCCGCCATTCTTTGAAGACCCTGAAAAAACAAGGCCATATTTCAGCAGACTCAGACAACTTGCAGAAAAATTATCTGAAAAGGGATTCCCTGTAAACGAACTATCAATGGGCATGTCAAATGATTTTGAAGTAGCCATTGAAGAGGGTGCCACCATGGTAAGGATAGGCACGGCGATTTTCGGCAAAAGACCCTCAGATGAAATAAGGTAGAGAGTAGGAGGAGAATAAGGTTATGAAGATAGGTTTCATTGGTGGTGGAAACATGGCAGAGGCCATAATAAAAGGTATTTTATCGCAGACATCACAAACCGTTAAGGATATTGTTGTGTCAGAACCAAGGGAGAAAAGGAAATATTACCTGCATCAGCATTACGGATTAGAGACAACAAAATCCAATAAAAATGTTGTCTCCTCATGCAATATAATAATCCTTGCCGTTAAACCTCAGGACATGGCAACCGTACTTGATGAGATAAGTGCATCAATCACAGAAGAAAAAACAGTAATTTCAATTGTTGCAGGCATTCCACTCTCAAATATATCCCTGAAGTTAAAAACTAAAAAGCTGATAAGAGTTATGCCAAATACACCGGTACTTGTTCAGGAAGGAATGACAGTCATGTCCTTATTTGAGTGTTTCCCCGATGAAGAAATCGGCCCGATAAAAAATATTTTCATGTCCGTTGGACATGTGCTTGTACTGCCTGAAAAATACATGGATGCAGTAACTGCCCTATCGGGAAGCGGGCCTGCTTTTTTAGCCTATTTTATCGAGGCAATGGTTGAAGGAGGTATAAGTATAGGACTTAAAGAAGAGGACGCTGTAGAGCTTGCTGTCCAGACTGCTCTTGGTACGTCAAAGTTGCTTCACGCTGGAATGAGTCCTTCAGCATTGAAAGAAAAGGTAACATCTCCCGGGGGCACTACCGCAGCAGGGCTTAAGGTATTTGAAGAGAAAGGATTAAAAAATATTGTTATAGAAACAATTAAGTCAGCAGCAGACAGGGCAAAAGAGCTGGGCAATAAATGATCAAAAATTAAATCTTTAAATTACATGGGGGTATAATGTCTATATTAGGTGACTCACTCGTAGGTATTGTTAAAATTCTGCACTCGCTTCTCGAAATTTACAAGTGGATTATAATAGTCGCTGTGCTTATAAGCTGGGTCAACCCTGACCGTTATAATCCAATCGTCAAATTCCTTTATTCGGCAACAGAGCCTGTGTTAAGGCCTGTCAGGAAATTTATCGGGTACAGACTGGGACCCATAGATATTTCTCCTGTAATTGTAATTCTTGTTATTATAGTAATTCAATCTGTCCTGTTAAAGTTAATAATAAGGCCTGGTTTCCAATAAAAGTTGATTATAAGTTTGGAGGAGGTAAGTTAATATGAGAATAACACCATTAGACATCCAGCAAAAACAGTTTCCCACAAAATTCAGGGGATTTGACGAAGAGGAGGTAGACTCTTTCCTTGAGCTTGTCAGGGAAGAAATGGAAGAGCTTTTAAGGGAGAATGCATCTCTGAGAGAAGAAGCAAAAAAGTTCGAGAAACAGGTAAAAGAGTATAAAAATATTGAAACGACGCTAAGGAATACACTTATAGCCACCCAGCAGATGGTGGAAGAGTATAAGGTTAACGCAAAAAAGGAAGCTGAACTTATCAAAAAAGATGCGGAGTTAAAAGCTGATGAGATGTTGAAAGAAGCTCAGGGAAAGGTTATCAATATTCACGAAGATATAGCAGACCTCAAGGGAATAAGAAGACATTTCAAGGAAGAGCTTAAAAGACTTATTCAGAGCCACCTGGGGATGATGGAATTTGATAAGGAACGCGAGGATGAAACACCCAATGAAACTTAAATCGCTTAAGGGCATTCAGGACATCTTACCGCCTGAAATTTTCATCTGGCAGCAAATAGAAAGAATTTCAAGAGAAATCATGAAAAAATACGGTTATCATGAAATCAGGCTTCCTATAATTGAAGCTACCGGTATTTTTACCAGAAGCATAGGTGAAGCATCCGATATTGTTGAAAAGGAGATGTATACCTTTGTGGACAAAGGCAACCGCAGTGTCACACTCAGACCTGAGGCTACTGCCTCATTTGTAAGGGCATATGTTGAACACCATCTTTATAACGAGCCATCTCCGCAAAAATATTATTATCTTGGTCCCATGTTCAGATATGAAAGGCCGCAGGCGTTCAGGTACAGACAGTTCTATCAAATAGGGGTTGAAGCATTAGGCTCTGAGGATCCAAAGCTCGATACTGAAGTTATATCATTGCTTGCAGCTATTCTGAAGAGAATCGGGCTTAATAATGTTAATTTTGAAATTACATCAATTGGCTGCAGAAATTGTCGGCCTGATTACAAAACAGCCTTAAAAAAAACCCTGAAAAATAAATTAAACATCTTTTGTGAAGACTGCAAACGGAGATATACATCCAATCCTTTGAGAATCCTGGACTGCAAGGTTTCCTCATGTATTGATGCCAGAAGAGATTCCCCTCCAATAATAGATTTTTTATGTACCGGGTGCAGCCAACACTTCCAGGGGCTTAAACATCACTTAAAAATTTTAAATATATCCCATACCATCAACCCTAATCTTGTCAGGGGTCTTGACTATTATACAAGAACCGCCTTTGAAGTTACGAGTGAATCTCTTGGAAGCCAGAAGGCTTTAGCTGCAGGCGGCCGGTATGACAGTCTGGTCAAGGAATTTGGCGGACCATCTATCCCGGGCATAGGGTTTGCCATCGGCATGGAAAGACTTATCCCTCTTATAAAAGAATCCTTTGCAGAAAAGGAATATCCCGATTTGTTTTTTTGTTCTTTGGGAAATGAAGCCTCTGAGAAAAGCCTTATCCTGTCCGAAAAATTAAGGTCAAAGGGGCTTTGGGTTGAAATAAGCTACGATAATTTATCGCTTCGAAGTCAGATGAGAAAAGCAGACCGCATCGGTGCAAAAAATGTTATTATCATTGGAAAGGACGAACTGGAAAAAGAAAAGGCTGTATTAAAAAACATGCAGGATGGAACGGAAATGGAAATTACCCTTAAAGCCAAAGAGATACTAAAAGTAATAATATCTGCAAAATAATGTCCGCATTTGTCATTCCCGCGAAGCTTGTCCTCGACCTGATCGGGGAGCGGGAATCCAGAACAAAGGCTCTGGATTCTCCTGTCAATCTCCCGGTCAAGCCGGAAGAAAAGTTTGACGGGTTTCCACCTGTCACTGAATGGTTACGTTTAATTTTATTTTCATCTTTCTTTAAAATTCATAAAATAATATAATAGTAAAATATACAGTTTTTTAGTAGGGGAATGAAAAAGTATGAAAAAAATCCTTGTTGTTGATGATGAACCTTTCATAGTAATGATTGTTGAGGATAAACTCAAAAATGCAGGCTATGAGGTGCTCACACAGAGAACCGGCAGAGGTATAGTGGAATTAGTAAAATCCAGCAAGCCGGACCTCTTAATTATGGATTGGATGCTACCCGGCGAAAACGGTTTGGATATTTGCAGAAAGCTTAAAAAAAATCCGGAAACCAGCTCAATTCCTATTTTTATGCTGACTGCAAGGGGGCAGGAAGCCGACGAAAAATTGTGTCTCGAATGCGGTATTGAGCAATATATCACAAAGCCTTTCAGTCCGATGTCTCTTGTTAGACTTGTAGAAAATACTATTGGAAGGCCTGAATAATGAGGACAAAAACATCCAATATGAACAATAAACCCCGGATTAAACAAGTACAGGAAGACCTAAATCTGACCATTAAAGAGCTAAGCGACGCTTACGAAGAACTCTCAATCCTGTATAACCTTGCTCAAACCTTTACAGGTTTAACTATAGATCAGATCTGCAACAAGCTCCTGGATGAAATCCAAACAATGTTCGGCGTTAAAACAGCTGCGATTATGCTGCTTGATGAAGAGAATGATGAGTTATACACTGCTGTCAGTACTGGCAAATGGCCACCGGAACAGACCTTTAAAAAAGGCAATAACACAGCCTGGAATGCCTTAAAGAAAAATAGACCGGAGATATTCAGCTGTAAAAAAAACTCACGGTACAAAAATACATTTCAGGAACTTGATGCTGTTTTAATCTGCCCCCTTATTGGCAAAAAAAAGATTATGGGTGCCATTGCAACTGGTAAGAAACTATCAGGACAGGACTTTTATTCATCTGATATGAAATTTTTAATGGCTGTCGCCACTCAGGCTGCCCTTGCAATAGAGACCGCCTCTTTATACACAGACATGGAGAATTTCTTTTTTGGGACGGTTATGGCTTTTGTTAAGGCTATTGAGTCAAGAAGCCACTGGACTTCAGGTCATTCAGAAAGAGTAACAAAATACGGTCTTGCTATTACAAAAGAGATGGGTATGGATAAAAACTTTATGGAGAGGCTAAGAATATGTGCCCTTTTACACGATATTGGGAAAATTGCCACACCTGTAGAGCTCCTGGACAAGCGCAACGCATTAACAAGAGATGAATTAATCGAGATAGAACAGCATCCACTTACGGGCTATGTAATTCTCAGCGACCTCAAACCGTTTAGAGACATAACAGACGGCATTAAATATCACCACGAGAAATGGAACGGAAACGGAGTTCACGAAAAACTTAAAGGAGAGGAAATTCCGATAATGTCAAGAATCATCGCTGTCGCAGACGCATTTGATGCAATGACATCTGACAGACCGTATCGTAAAAAAATGAACTTTTCCAAAGTGATTGAAGAAATCAAAACAAATGCCGGTAAGCAATTCGACCCTGATGTTGTCAGAGCTTTCCTGAAAATCAAGGATTCCCTGTTGCCCTAAACTCTATATGACCAGTCTATTGAAAAATTGTACAGGTGTAATTCTAGCCGGTGGCGAAAACAGGCGAATGCCTGTTTTGAAATCCTTCATAGAAGTTGACGGAGAAAAAATCATTGAGAGAAATCTCAAAATCATGAAAAACCTCTTTAATGAGGTCTTTATTGTTACCAACCAGCCAGAAGTTTATTTATATCTTGGTTTCCCGCTATTTGGTGATGTTTATAATGTGCGGGGACCCATGACCGGAGTTCTTACTTCACTTTTAAACTCTTCAAATCATTGGGTATTTATATCTGCATGTGATATGCCGTTTATAAATGAACACCTCATAAGATACATGGCTGAAAAAAGATACACTTATGACGCAGTAGTATCAAAATCACCCCTTCCCCGCTTTACGCCTCGGCGCACAAGTACTAAAGGGGCCTGCCTGTCCGGTAGGCAGGGGTTAAGGAAGGATTATTTAGAGCCGCTCTTTGCTTTTTATTCAAAGAGGCTTACACCATATATAGAGAAAGCCGTTATTGCCGGTAAAACACGCCTGAAAGATATTTTTTATGACAAAAGAGTAAAATATATTACTGAGGATGAAATAAAAATCATTGACCCGGATGCCGTGTCTTTTATAAACTTTAACACACCTGAAGACGTAAGTAGTATTTTACGCCTTAAGGAGAGTTAGGATTACAGCCTTAAAAATCCATTATATAAGGGAGGGAAAAGATGTTTGGCCTTGGACCTACAGAGCTGATTCTAATTTTAATAATAATAGTGGTTCTTTTTGGTGCCTCAAAACTGCCTGAAATAGGTAAAGGCATTGGAGAGGCTATAAGAAACTTTAAAAAATCAACCTCTGAGCCGCCGGAAATCGACGTAACCCCAAAAAAAGATTCTGAAGAAAACAAGGAAAATAAGGGAAACAAGTCATAAGTGGTGTTATCAAAAACCGTTGCTGAAGTTAATCTTAATGCCATCTCGCATAATTTAGAGGTAGTCAGAAAAAAAACAGGGAATAAATTCATACTGGCCGTTGTAAAAGCTGACGCGTACGGACACGGACTTGTTAAGGTATCAAAACATCTTTTAAAAAACGGTACCTCGATGCTTGGCGTTGCCTTTGCGAATGAAGCCATCATGCTTCGGGAAGCCGGGATTAAGGCACCCATACTTGTCTTCTTCGAGTACAATAATACAGAGGCATACCTTAAACATTCGCTTAGACCCGTGGTTTTTGATTTTAAAAGTGCGGCAGCCATTTCTGCTAAAGCATATAAATACAATCGCAAAATACCCATACACATAAAAGTAGATACCGGAATGGGGCGTGTTGGAATGAGGATTGAAAATGCCCTTCCAGAGATTCTGAAAATAGCTGACCTAAAAAACCTTCAGCCAGAGGGTCTTATGAGTCACTTTCCTTATGCTGATATGACAGACAAAGATTCTGCTTCTGCCCAGCTAAAGAGTTTTATCAACCTTGCTAAATCGTTAAAAGATAAGAATATCAATTTTAAATTCCTGCACATAGCTAACAGTGCCGCTATATTGCAATTTCCAGAGGCACACCTTAGCATGGTAAGGCCCGGCATAATGCTCTACGGATATGGGTCAGGAAAACGAAATAACCTCAAACCGGCATTAAGCCTTAAAAGTAAAATAATATTCTTAAAAAATGTCCCGGGTGGAACCCCCATAAGTTACGAAAGAACTTTCATTACAAAAAGAAAAAGCGCTATAGCAACTATTCCTATTGGTTATGCTGATGGATACGGCAGAAAACTCTCAAATAGCGGAGAGGTCCTTATAAGCGGCAAACGTGCACCTGTACTTGGCCGGGTTTGTATGGACGTCATTATGGTAGATGTAACAGGAATACCATATGTAAAAGAGGGTGCTGATGTTATCTTGATAGGGAGTCAGGGAAAAGAAAAAATCACTGCTCAGGACATTGCTGATAAAATGGGCAGTATACCGTATGAAGTCTTAACAAATATAGGTAAAAGGGTTAAAATAATTTATAGATATTGACAATTTATTGTATATATGATAAAATTCTTTACATATTTTAATCGGGGACGCCCTTTTATATCTTGAGAGGACATGCCCCGTATAAAAAGGGGTAGAGCTTTCTTTAAAGAAGTAATCCAGCGTACTAACAAATCCTGAACGTTTTTTGCCGGTAATGTGACCTTTCACCAGGATTTACTTGTTTGGGATAGGGCGGGATATAAAAAAGGTGCTGGCTAAAAACTTCACAGAGGGCTTTGTAGATGGTAGAAAGTAAGACTCTCAAAAATCTGTTCTCTTCTGAAGAGTGGAAAGGCTTCTTTCACAATCTCTCGAAAATTACCGGGTTTTGCTTCAGCATCTATGATGAGAAGGTTATGCCACCTCTGAGCATAAATGAAAATCCCGCATGTAAACTTATCCGGTCTTTCTTTAATAGCAGTAAAAATTGTCCTGACTCATGCGAAAAGATTATATTTAAGGCTTTAGATCTGAATGAACCCAAAACATATAAATGCTATTCAAAGATAATAAGTTTCTCCGTACCAATAAACTATCTAAATGAAAAAGCCGTTATTATAGGCAGAAACAGTTTTACCTCTGAGAAGGATTTCCGTGAATTTTCAAGGACTGCAAAAGATAGAGGTATTCAAGAAATACCAGATGTATCATCTCTGAGTTATACCGACGAAAACGATGCAAAAAACACCTCTCACTATGTTCATCAGACAATAAACTACCTGTTAAATAATCTCCTCGAAAAAAACAAAACTATAGAAAAATTTAGGCGCCTTACGGTACTTATGGATACAAATATTCTTGAAGGATTATCTAAAAACAAAAAATTCCTTTACAGATACATTGCAGACACTATTGACTTCATTGTGGCTCCGCACTCCATAGCTATACTTACCCTGGACCCTGACAAGTCAACATATAAAACAGTATCCACTGCAGGTAAATATAAGGATTCTCTTATGAAACTTCAGTTTGATCAGGGAAATGCCCTTATCCGGAAAATACTTACTGCCAGGGCTCCTGTGTTCCCCGTAGATCCTGGGACAGAAAAATGTATACCTGCCGAGGTCATCGGAAAAACAGAACTTTTGTATCTCTTCCCTATTTTTATTTCCAACGCCATGAATGGATTAATAGGTGTTTTTGACAGGAAACTTCCAGGTGAAGATATAAAGATAATTAGTGCACTTCGTGACCAGATTGAAGTTACGCTTGAAAATCAAGCCCTTCACTTTGCAGCAGATAAAAAAATGGAGAAACTATTGAACTCTATCTCTGATTTATCAATATCCATCGCCCCCGTACTGAACTCGGAGCAGCTTGTTCAAATCATTCTGGAAAAACTTATTCAACTCCTTAAAGCGGAACAGGGATCCTTGATGCTGCTAAATCAGGAAACAGACGAACTTCTCGTAGAAGCTAAAATAAATATGGATAAGTTAGAGAGAGAGGGTATTAGAGTCCGGAGAGGAGAAGGAATTGCGGGAAAGGTCCTTGAAAACGGAGAGCCTTTGCTTGTTGAAGATTTGGAAAAAGACCCTCGAATCAAACAGAAAAACAAATCCCGGTACAAGACCAAGTCCTTCGTTAGTATCCCGATAAGAATTGACGGCAGAATGTCAGGGATTTTTAACATGTCCGATAAAATATCTGGTGAGGCTTTTGATAAAAACGATTTGAAACTCATTCAGGCCTTTATTGCTAACGCTGCAATTGCTATTGAAAAAAGTCTCATGTATAAAAAAAATAAAGAACTAAAACAACTATCACTGACAGACCCCCTGACCGGTGTCCTGAATCGACGTTACCTTGATAACCGGCTTTACGAGGAGATTGCCCGTTACGGGAGATATAAAAATCCTTTTAGTCTCCTGATGGTTGATATAGACGGTTTCAAGGAATATAACGATACATTTGGTCATATTGCAGGGGACAACACACTTAAAACAATAACAACAACTATCATAGGTTCCCTTAGAGATATAGACATATTAACCAGGTTCGGCGGAGATGAATTTGTTGTAATACTCCCGCAGACTCCCAAGGCAAATGCAATAAATATCGCTAACAGAACAAAAGACAGCGTTGAACAAGACTCTATTTCCCCCAAGCAGCAATTACCATCAAATATAACTATCAGCATAGGGTTAACCTCTTATCCTGATGATGCATCCTCTGCAACAGAACTGCTCGCAAAAGCGGATGAAGCCCTGTACATCGCTAAAAAAAAGGGCGGGAATAAGTTAGTCTACTTCTAATCAGGCGCCACAAACCTGAAGCTTTCTCAAGCTTCTGTGTAATCAAAATAGGGTGTGTCCCTATTTTTTTGTGAGTTTCTGCGGGTCCAAAAGTCGTTTTGCACCTTTTTCCTTCAGAATGCCCTTTTCAATAACTATCTGTCTTATTGTCTTACCGGTTCTATGAGCCTCTTTAGAGACTTCGGCAGCGGATGAGTAACCTATAAATGGATTTAATGCAGTTGCCATTGCAAGGGTTGCATCTGCAAACCCCCTGCACTTTTTAATATCTGCCTTTATCCCCTTCACACATTTATTGGCAAAGGCGTTAATTCCATTTGTGAGGATTTCAAGTGAGAAAAGCAGGTTATAAGCAATAATGGGCATCATTACATTGAGTTCAAGCTGCGACGCCTGTGTGGCATAGGCAATAGTCGTGTCATTTCCCATAACCTGAAAACAGACCATATTAAGCATCTCGGCCATAACAGGATTTACCTTGCCCGGCATTATTGATGAGCCAGGCTGTACAGCAGGCAGCTTAATCTCGGCAAACCCTGTTCTGGGCCCTGAACTCAGCAGGCGTATATCATTTGCTATTTTTATCAGTGTCACTGAAACTCCCCTGAGTGAGGCACTGAGTTCCAGGGCAGGATTTACATTCTGGATGCCTTCAAACAAATTTCTTGAACTCCTGAACCTGGCACCTGTAATTTTTCTGATTTCTCTAATAGCATAACCTCGAAATCCTGGGTGAGTGTTTATCCCTGTGCCAACAGCATTTCCCCCGACAGGTAAATATAACAGGGAATCGGAGGCATTCTGTATTCGGCGTAAGTCATTTCTGACTGCCTCTGCATATCCACTGAATTCCTGGCCCAGTCTTATGGGTACTGCATCCTGCATATGTGTCCTGCCTGCCTTAACAACCCTGTCGAATTCCCTGGACTTTCTCAAAAGCTCCCTGTACAATGCCCTGAGCTCAGGGATAAGATTGCCCTTCACCATTTCAAATGCAGATATATACATAGCTGAAGGAATCGTGTCATTGGTTGACTGTGCCATATTTACATGGTCATTTGGATGAATAAGACTATAGTCGCCCTTTTTACCTCCCAGGATTTCAATCGCCCTGTTTGCAATAACCTCGTTTATATTCATATTCTGGGATGTCCCTGCCCCTGCCTGATAAACATCAACAATAAACTGGTTATCATGGAGTCCCTTGATTACTTCCAGGACAGCCTTTTCAATGGCCCTGAACATTTTCCTGTTGAGAAGACCTAAGCCATTATTGGCTCTGGCAGCAGCAAGCTTAACAATCCCCTGTGCTTTTATAAATTGCCTCTGGAGACTCAACCCGCTTATTGGAAAATTATCAATTGCCCTCTTCGTCTGCGCGCCAAAATATACATCTGCCGGGAGACTTACTTCTCCGAGTGTATCTTTCTCAATTCTC
>JAZFSN010000078.1:0-4136 GCA_036446195.1 Thermodesulfovibrionia bacterium
GAAGGTTAATATTGTCTTGTCAGAAGAAATATTCAATGAATATCAACGAGTTGCAAGGGAATTATCAGAGCAGTTCAAAGGTGTAGATATTTCTACATTTCTTGACCTTCTCACAGTAAATGCTATTTGGGTTGAAGCACCGCAACTTCCCTTTAATGTTTCGACTGATCCAGATGATGACAAGTTTTTGTCTTGTAGAACAAAAGTGATTGTAAGTGGTGACAAGCATCTCTTGGCCGTATCATGATACAGAGGAATTGAGGTTGTAAAACCCAGGACATTTATTGAAAAGTACCTGAAATAAAAACAAAAGCTAACAACAGGATGAGCCTAACGACTCCCACAAGTCACTGTTTGAAGTTCCCGTGTCTTTCTATAGTTTTCTGTTATCATAGTCTTATCGTCTGCACGTCGTAGGTTATCCTTAACATTGAGACTGTAGAAAAAGTCCATGATGAAAAATATGTGAGGGAATGACCAAAATACGACCTCACAGAATGCGCTGTATTGGACGATCTCAAGGCCGGGAGGGGTAAAGTGACCCCCATTTTGAACCCAAGGAGACTTATTCTACAGGCTCGTTAGACTCTGGCAGTTATCCCTTTCAGAGAATAAAAAATGGATTTTATCTTGAAAAATCTTGCCATTGGAAATTATGAAGAAGTGCTGGAACCAACTTCTGATATAAGTGCATTATTGTGTGTTGCAAAGGAAAAAGACATTTATCACACAAAGTACAAATACCACAAGGTTCCGATTTAACAAGAGGGTAAAATGAAAAAAGAATTTAATATTGCATTTTTTTTCATCTCTTTCATACTCTTCTTAAGTATTTCAATTAATCCTACGATTTCAAAAGAGCCGGGGAAAAATAAGAATCTTGATGAGAAAGTGAGAAAGTTCCTGGAAAGCCATAGAGATCAATGGGTGGACTGGAATGTCTCCGAAGTTGATGGAAAGGTTTTATATGATCTTATCATCAGGAATAATTATACAAAAGCTCTTGATATCGGCACATCAACAGGGCACTCGGCAATCTGGATTGCCTGGGCACTGAGCAAAACCGGTGGAAAGCTCATTACTATCGAGATACATGAAGATCGGTATAAAAAGGCTCTTGCGAATTTTAAGGAAGCTGGACTTTTAGAGTATATTGATGCACGACTCGCTGATGCCCATGAACTCGTAAAGGAACTGGAAGGCCCATTCGATTTTATTTTTTCTGATGCCGATAAAGAGTGGTATAAAAATTACTTTGTAGCCTTAGAGGCCAAACTCGAAGTAGGCGGTTGTTTTACTGCACATAATGTCACTTGGAAATCCAGTAGAGGCATTAAAGAGTTTCTCGATTATGTGCTAAGCTTACCTAATTTCGAAACGAAAATAGACAGGTCTAGCCAACAGGGCATTTCGATTAGCTATAAGAAGGCGGAGAAGTAATTAGTGAAAAGTAGATGTAGACGCGGCGCATAATAATGGATGGTAGCCATCAACAACTGTGGAAATTTGAGTAAGAGGTTTTGTTGGAGGCATTTAAAAGAAACTAAATGTAATTTAAAAGTTCCGGAGGACAGAATTAAAGCAGGTTTTCAAGAGGAAATAATATGAAAACGAATAGCTTATTTGAACCACTCTCCAGAGAAAATATTCACTTGAAAAACAGAATTGCCCTGGCGCCTATGACGAGAGGGCGTGCTGGGTCAGAGCGTGTACCAAATGACTTGATGACAGAATATTATTACCAGAGATCCACTGCCGGCCTCATGATAACCGAGGCGACCGTGGTTTCAACGCAGGGCATCGGCTGGATTGATTCGCCAGGGATCTACACAGAAGAGATGGTCGAGGGCTGGCGGAAAGTCACGGGAAAAATTAAACCAACAGGTACTCCCTTTTTCCTCCAGCTTTGGCATTGCGGCAGGGCTTCGCATAGTGATTTTCATAACGGCGAACTTCCTGTTTCAGCTTCAGCAGTTAAGCTCAACGGCGATTACATCAACACGCCTCTCGGTAAGAAGCCTTACGAAGCACCGCGTGCATTATCGGTGGATGAAATTAAAGCAACAGTGAATGATTACCGCAAGGCAGCGATGAATGCTAAGGAAGCCGGTTTCTCCGGGGTAGAAGTGCACGGTGCCAATGGGTATTTGATTAATCAATTCCTTGATTCGAAAACGAATCACCGCGATGATCAATACGGGGGAAGCCTTGAAAATAGATTCCGTTTTTTTAAAGAAGTGCTCGAAGCTGTTTTGGAGGTCTGGGCTCCGGAGCAGGTGGGTGCCCGCATTTCACCGAATGGTGTTTTTAATGACATGGGCAGCGAAGACTTCAGAGAAACTTACCTTTATATGGCCGAAGAACTAAACAAATTAATCCATGGCTATCTGCATATTATGGATGGCCTGGCCTTTGGTTTCCACGAAAAAGGAGAACCGATGACCTTGGCAGAATTCAGACCTATTTATCAAGGAATTATTATCGGTAATTGCGGTTATACTAAAGAAGCTGCTGAAGAAAGAATAGCGGAAGGAAATGCAGATTTGATTGCCTTTGGCCGGCCTTTTATTACGAACCCTGACTTGCCCGAACGATTCAAGAATAATTGGCCTCTCAATCCTGCCGAGGATATGTCACTGTGGTATACCCCGGGAGCCCAGGGGTATACGGATTATGCACCGTTTAAATCGTCTTCTTCCCGGTAAGTCTAACCTGACAGGCATCTGGTCAAAGTAGGTGCCTGTCAGATCAAGCCTGAATTGCTATATCAAGTCAGAAGTGAAGATTGCTAAAGCCCTTCAAGACCCGGAACTATTAAATGAGACTGAGATAGCCTACAACCACATTAAGGCGGGCGGGGCGAGGTGTGGCGTCGGCATATTTTATCTTTTCTTGAAACCTTATTTCTGGTACAATTTATTTATCAGTAGTTAACGTTACCCCACAGCTTATATGGAGCGTTAGAAAGATGAAATTAAAAGAAATCATTACAACTTCAAATTGGGATACAGTACGTAAGGTCTTCCTGCACAATTATCCAAACCAGAGAAAATCAATCATTGGATATGAATTCGTATATAAAAAATTACGAGCCAAGTCCCCAACAACTTCTACAATTGAATTATTTTGCGATAAAGGAGAGCTCATCCTAAAAGGAGACGACCAATTTCATGATATATATGGAGTTGACGGAACAAAAAGAGAAGATGGGGAATTGGAGAAATTTTCATTAAGCCTCACTGCCTGGTCAGAATGGCTTGGCACTTCATTGTCAGAAAAGATATTAAACAATTATACAAAAGAAGAAATTATCTCGCATTGCCTATTCGATATGACATTTCATGGTTTTTCTGAAGCGAAAATAAAAAAAGCTAAAAAAGAATTAGATATAAGACTGAAAGATTCCCAAGATCCAATAAGATATATTATAGTGGCTAATTTTGCATCCAAAACTAAATGGCAACATTATTTCAATGTTTCTGATGAAACATGGTGTAGTGAAATCGATTCAGCCACTACTTTTAAGCACGCGAATCATGCATTAACTATTTTAAAAACCTTAAATAAAGGAAAAGATAAATCAAATTTAATAGCCAAAATCACAACAAAAAACAAAAAGCGTAAGGTATTAAAATATTTTAAATGAAGATTTCTAACAAAAGCGTGGGGTCGACCTGAAACAGCGAGTTTAAATTTCTACAGTTTATCTGCTATTTATAGTTTTCTGTATTTAAAAGGGTTTTTGGGCTTTTGTTTCAGTCGACTCACGCTGATCATTAGGCAATGAAAATTTAGGAGGGAGAAGTTATGCTTTCGGTAGAAATAGATGAAATAAATGGTATAGCCATACTTGAACCTGATGGTCGATTATCAAAATCCGACTTCGAAACAGCTGCAAAACAGATTGACCCATTCATTGAGCGGACAGGGAAGTTAAATGGACTTATTATTCATACAAAGTCCTTTCCAGGCTGGGATTCATTCGCGGCATTAGTATCACATTTTAAATTTGTTAAAGAACATCATAAAAAGATTACCCGTGTAGCATTATCTACCGACTCGGTTGTTGGTACTTTTGCAGAATCAGTTGCTAGCCATTTCGTAAATGCACAAATAAAATTATTCTCTTTTCAAGA
>JAZFSN010000079.1:0-6680 GCA_036446195.1 Thermodesulfovibrionia bacterium
TATGCCCATTGGTCAAGCAAATTCTTGGCTTTTTCGAATGAGAATGAAAACTTAAATTATGACCTGCGAATTGAGAAGTTTCTGAATCATTTAAAGACACAGAAAGACATTGCTGACTGGCAGGTGAAACAGGCTGAAGAAGCGCTTCGGCTGTATGTCCATAGCTTTCTTGATGAAAATAAAACCGCTCTTTATCCAAACGCTCCGCAGACAGATAAAAAACCCTTTGATGTTTCAAAAACAATCAGTGAACTACCCTGCGGCAGAGACCGCAGGGCATCTGAAAATTGTATATTTGTTTTCAGTGTCATTCCCGCTTGTCGGGAATCCTTCCGACTTGTTCGGGATCACAAGAAAGATTCTGGACAAGCCAGAATGACAGAAAATTGGAACTGCGGCAAAGACCGCAGGGTGTTAAATTTATCATAAAATCCTGGAGGTTCAGCAGTTGCTGGGACATAAGAATGTTGAAACAACCATGATATACACGCATGTGATCAGGGATATGTCAAACGCTCCCAAAAGCCCTCTTGATAGTCTTTACAAAAATAATTGAAATAGTAGAAATCAGATGCATATTTACATCTTATGATGTTCTCGTAAAAAGTCTGAAAAAGCATTTTTTTGTCATCCCCGTGGAAACCTGCCTGCTGGCAGGCAGGTGGGAATCCAGTCTTTTCAGATAGTTACATGCGCTCTGGATTCCCGCTGGAGCCTGCCCTCGAATTTCGTAATCGGGGGCGGGAATGACGACTTTTTACGAATTCATCAAACTTAAGTTCATGAATTATTATGATAACTATAACTATTAACGGGAAAGAGATTCAGTTTGAGGAGTCGGTAACAGTTCTTAAGGCCGCTAAAAAGGCGGGGATTAAAATACCGACGCTATGCCATCACGAAGCCCTTGAACCGTATGGCGGGTGCAGGCTCTGTGTGGTAGAGGTTGAAAGGATTCCAAAAATGCAAAATGCATGCACTCTGTTAGCGGCCGATGGCATGGTTATTAAGACTGAATCAGAGGCCATATCAAAGGTCCGCCGCGGAATACTCGAGCTGCTCCTTATAAATCATCCTCTTGATTGTCCTTGCTGCGACAAGGCTGGAGAATGCGAATTACAGGATCTTGTTAATAAGTATGGCGCAACAGAGGGTAGGTATAAAGAAGAAAAAAGAAAGGTTCCGGAGAGTCATGAGGACAGGATCCTTGCAAGGAATATGGAAAGGTGCGTTGTATGCACAAGATGTGTGAGGATGTGCAACTCAGTTCAGGGGGCATCAGCTATTGCTATTGTTGGAAGAGGCGACCGTTCAAGAATGGAGCCTTTTTCATCAACCTCTTTTAACTGTGAGTACTGCGGTAACTGTCTTACAGTCTGCCCCGTAGGTGCAATACTCAGCCGATTGTATCTGCACAGTTACAGGCCGTGGCAGATAGACAGGGAAACAGAAACAATCTGCCCATACTGCGGTGTCGGGTGTTCCCTTGTTGTGCAGGTAAGGGACGACTCTATAAAGCGTGTTATTCCAAAGTTCGGGCTTGGATTAAACAATGGACTTCTGTGTTCAAGGGGAAGGTTTGGGTATGAATTCATAAGCAGCCCTGACAGGCTTAATGTGCCTCTTATCAGGAAAAATGGAAAACTCGAACAAGGCACCTGGGATGAGGCATTAAATCTTGTTGCGGATAAATTAAAGGCAATAAGGGATACAAACGGCGGAACGGCTATTGCAGGTATTGCATCAGCAAGATGTACCAATGAGGAAAATTATGTATTTCAGAAGTTTATGCGGATGGCATGCAGTACAAACAATATAGACTCTATATCGAGAACAGGATTTGCAGCGGCTCAGAGATACCTGGAAGACATTTTAGGCCAGGGTGTAACAGCTAACGTTATAATGGGTCTTAAAAATTCCGACACCATACTTGTTGCCGGTGGAGACCCTACGGCTGTAAATCCCATACTTGGACTTGCCGTAAGGGAGGCAGTAAGAAATGGAGCAAAATTAATTGTTCTTGGAAATGCAAAAGGGCTTGAAAGATTTAAAACTCTGCAAATTACGCCTCCTGTTTTCAGAGAGGCAGAGGTGCTTGAATCAATTCTTTACGAAATATCCAGAACCAAAGGGCATCGAGGCGAAAAACCGGCTGTAGATAAAAGGATCAGCGAACTTTCTGAGAAGCCTGTCAGTATGGATATTAACGCAATAAAGGAAATACTTATTGGCGGTAAGTCTATCGCCATTATTGCAGGCATGGATATAGTTCAGCGCACTGACGGGCACAGAGCTCTCTTTGCTATCGCCGGATTGACTTATCTGCTTGAGGCAAGGCTTTACCTTTTATCTGAAAGACCAAATGAACAGGGATTAATCGATATGGGCTGTCTGCCTGATATGCTCCCCGGAGCAAGGCCTCTGGGAATAGGTGATTTCAAAAAAAGGTTTGAGGTCGCATGGAACGGCACCATACCTGAAAAGGAAGGCCTGAGTCTTCTGGAGATATTTGGAGATGTCAGAAACAAAAATATTAAGGCTTTATATATTATGGGTGAAAATCCCGTGTATAATCTCCCTGATAATTCTTCAGTAAGAGACGCCTTGAATTCACTTGATTTCCTGGTTGTTCAGGACATATTCCTTACTGAGACAGCAGAGCTTGCTGATGTCGTCCTCCCTGCTTCAGGATGGACGGAAAAAAACGGCACATATACAAATCTGGAACGAAGGATTCAGCTTCTCAAAAAAGCAGTGGATTCATCATCGGGCAGGGAAGACTGGAAAATAATTGCTGAAATATCAAATAAGATGGGATATAAAATGGATTATTCCTGCCCTGAAGAGATAATGAGGGACATAGCGGAGAGTTCACCCCTTTACAAAGACCTTACTTATGGCGTGATAGAAAGAGGAGACTGTTTGTGGCCTTATAACGGAGAACCCTTAAGGAGTGAAATTAAGGAAATCCCGGTATCGGCTGCAAAAAACCCTGAGTATAAAGCTGAATTTTATCTTGCGCTTGAGAGGCCTCTTTTTCACTCAGGGACTCTCTCAAGGAGGTCATCTGCGCTTAGAAAAATTTACCCTGAACCAACACTTAAGATAAGCGATTCTGCAGCTTCTAAACTGGGCTTAAAAGAAGGTGACAATGTTCATATCTCTACTGCGCAGGGCAGCATTAATGTCCCGGTTTCCATAGATACATCTATTAATGACAATAAGGTGTTTCTCGGCAATAATTTTGAAGGCAGGGGTTTATTCAATCTTCTTAGCTGCAGCATTGATAAGATAACAAAAGCGCCCGGGATTGAGGGCTGTGAGGTAACTATCAGAAAGGGGTGATATAAATGATATGCGAAAAATGCAGCACAAAAAATCCTGAAGAACATAAATTTTGCTGTGAATGCGGTTATCAGTTACAAAAAGCTGTAAGAGATTACATAGCCCGAGCCCTGCTGTATAGACGACAGGGCGGCCCGGGAGCCCTTGGTTATGCAGTAATAGAAATGAACGAAGCCTTAAAACTGGCCCCTGATAATGCCGAGGTAAATTTTTATATGGGAAA
Source organism: Thermodesulfovibrionia bacterium (assembly GCA_036446195.1). Taxonomy (GTDB): domain Bacteria; phylum Nitrospirota; class Thermodesulfovibrionia; order UBA6902; family BMS3Bbin08; genus JAZFSN01. The sequence goes on from JAZFSN010000079.1 coordinate 3,569, forward strand.
AATTATGTATGACAGTGGTTTTGTAGAAGATGCCATAGGATACTACCAGGAGGCCATAAAGTCAGCCCCTGGATGGGCAGATGCATATTTTGCAATAGGGACTGCGTATTATCGTTTGTGCCGCATAGATGAGGCAATTACTGCTTTTGAAAAGGGCATCGAGCTCAATCCTGAGTTCATTAGCGCCTATTACTTTGCCGGTATAGCATACTTTCATAAAGGTAACACAGATAAAGCAATAGAAAATTTTAAAGAAGTAGTACGCAGAGATAATAACTATGCTATTGCCAATTATCACCTTGGACGGGCCTATACAAAAAAGAACCTTATGGATGAAGCCATAAAGGCATTCGAAAATGTAATAAACGTGAATCCAAATGACGAAGACACATATTTTCATCTTGGTTTTTCCTATGCAAAGAGCGGGGCAACTGATAAGGCGATAGAGGCGCTGGAGAAGGCACTTAATCTCAACCCTGACGATGAAAACTCCAGAAAACTTCTAATGGACCTGATGATGTAATGTAAATTAAATGAACTACCCTGCAGTCCCGACGAGTCGGGACGAGGTATCACGTCATACCCGTGGAAACCTGCCTGCCGGCAGGCAGGCGGGTATCCAGAGAACAAACAGTCTGGATTCCCGATCGGGATCGGGAATGACGGACAAAGGTCCCTCTTCTTTCCCCCTTCCTTGTTTCCACAAGGAAACACGGGGGACTTTGTTTTCACAAAGAAAACAGGGGGACAAGGAGTAGACTATTAACCCCGATACAGAGCATCGAGGAATTCTTTTCTTAAAGGGAGTTTTTTTAATTAGCATTTTTTAATTTCAGCTATGAATATTTCTGCTATGGACATCGTTATTATCCTTCTTAAGGTTATTATTGTTGTTACAATAACCATGCTGCATGTTGCCTATGTGGTGTACTTCGAGCGTAAGGTTATAGGGCATATGCAGGCAAGACTCGGCCCTATGAGAGTGGGCTGGCATGGACTGCTCCAGCCGATTGCAGACGGCATAAAACTCTTTTTCAAAGAAGATATTATCCCTTTAAATGCCGATAAACCTGTATTTTATATTGCTCCTGTTATCAGCGTAATTGCCGCGTTGGCATCACTTGCTGTTATCCCGTTCTGGGAGGGCTTCTCAATAGCCAACATTAACATTGGTATTCTCTATATACTAGCCCTTTCTTCAGTTGGGGCATACGGCATTATTCTGGCAGGATGGGCATCGAATTCAAAGTATTCATTTCTTGGCGGACTCAGGGCAACTGCTCAGGTTATAAGCTATGAGATTGCCATGGGACTGAGTTTGGTTGGTGTTATGCTGCTTGCCGGCAGCGCAAATCTTTCCGATATAGTACATGCCCAGTCAAATTATCCGTTTGTTCTGGTTCAGCCTGTAGCTTTCTTTACATTTCTCGTAGCTGCAATCGCAGAGACAAACAGGGCACCGTTTGATTTGCCAGAGGCTGAAACTGAACTTGTCGCAGGGTATTTTACTGAATACAGCGGAATCCGCTTTGGCCTTTTCTTTATCGCTGAATACACCGGAATGTTTATTATGTCCGCTATGACGGTTATATGTTTTTTAGGCGGATGGAGAGGTCCTGATTTCTGGATATTTGCATATGTGCCGAAAATTACATGGTTCTTACTGAAGGTTTATGCATTAATCTTTTGCTATTTCTGGATAAGGGCAACACTGCCGAGATATAGATATGACCAGTTAATGGGTCTTGGCTGGAAATTATTTATTCCTTTAGCTCTGGCAAATATAGTGGTTACAGGCATGGTGAAACTGTTATGGAAGTAAGGATTTAAAAAGCTATGACATTTAAAAAATTTATTAAAACAATTTTTTTTATTGAGATAATCAAGGGACTTATTCTTACGCTCAGGCATTTCTTTTCGCGTGCGGTTACAAGACAATACCCCAAAGAAAAAAGAGAACCTTTCCCAGGCTCAAGGGCGCTTCATGCACTTGCAAAGGATGAAACAGGGAAGGCTAAATGTGTGGGATGCGGTCTTTGTGCAGCGATGTGTCCTTCACAGTGCATATATATCTATACAAGTGAGGGAGAAGATCATAAAAAAATTGTGGACAGATATGAAATAGATGTCCTGAAATGTGTATTCTGCGCTTTCTGCGTGGAGGCCTGCCCTTTCGGCGCAGTGGTTCTTACAGATCACTTTGAATATTCGGATTACTCCAGAGAGGCTTTTTATTATACAAAGGAGATGCTTCTTGATAACTGGGACAAATATATGGCAGGCCCTAAAGGCAAAGAATATTTTAAAAAATTCTGGAAGCCAAAATCTGAAGATTTTGGCCTTGTTGAATCATCCATAAGTAAACCCCGTTAGAAGACCTTAGTCCTTCTAACGGGGTAAATCTGTACAGGAGAGTTCCGGCGAATTGCAAACGCAGGCAGGAGACAGAAAGGCACCATGACAGCACCACAACTTTTTTTTGCATATTTTGCATTTATGATTACAGGATTATCTATACTTGTTGTGACAAGGAAAAATCCCGTTCACAGTGTTTTATTTATGTTAGTCCTCTTCGTTCACATTGCAGCCCTTTATCTTTTCCTGAATGCAGAATTTCTGGCAGCCATACAGATAATAATTTATGCCGGCGCCATACTTGTATTATTTCTTTTTGTTATTATGCTTCTCAATTTAAGAAAAGAAGAGACTGAAAGAAGATTTCATAAATACTGGTTTTTGTGTTTTATAGTGGCGGCAGGTTTCATGGTATTTTTAATTGTAATATTTAGCAAGATTTCAGTTTTTCCGCCCCTGGGAATTTATAGTATTCAGAAGATACAGTCCGAGGGCAGTATAATGACTTTCGGAAAAATACTGTATACGGAATATCTTTTACCTATTGAAATAGCATCTGTGATATTGCTGGTGGCTATCGTAGGCGCAGTAGTACTGGCAAAAAAGAAACTATGAAGTAACAGTTTACAGGGGTCAGGGGTCAGGGATCAGTAAAAACCTGATAACTGATAGCTGGCAACTGATAACTGTATTTTAGGAGGTTTTTAGTGGTTCCATTAAGCTGGTATATTTTACTGAGTGCCGTGGTATTCAGTAT
>JAZFSN010000080.1:0-2028 GCA_036446195.1 Thermodesulfovibrionia bacterium
GCGATGAAGAAGACTATTGTATCCGGAGGCATGCTTCAAGGTTTTATTCACAATACCTATACCGCAAACAAAGAAGGTGTCATGTCAACAGGCAATGCCTCAAGAAAAAGTTTTAAAGGCCTTCCGAATATTGAAATAACAAATCTGTATATAGAGCCCGGAATAAGACAGGGGTCACAACTGACAGCGGACAGGCAGGCTCATACCGAAACCGAGAAGGGCAAGGACTTAATAAAATCGGTATCCAGAGGTCTTCTAATCCTTGAGGCAATGGGCGTGCATACTGCCAACCCTGTGTCAGGAGACTTTTCAATAGGCATTTCAGGGCTGTGGATTGAAGGAGGCAAAATCACATACCCGGTAAAAGAGGCTATTATGTCCGGCAACATACTTGAGCTGTTCAAGAGGATAGAGGGTGTCGGGCATGATTTAAGGTTTTACGGCAAAATCGGAACCCCGAGTCTTTTAATAGGGCAAATGGATATAAGCGCTTAATTCCGTTATTCGTTATTCGTTATTCGTTATTTGTTATCAGTTTTCCTGGAATTATTGAAAAAAGAATTTTTGACATTGTGTGCCTGTTTTTTAAACCGTTTCATCAATTTTCTTGCCCATACAAATTCAGTCCCCAGTAGTGCAAGACCCAGAACAATGATTAAAACGCCCGGACCGGGTAAAAACAGTAGAACAAATCCAAACAACAGTATAGTAAAGCCTACAACAACCCTGACAACCTTTTTAGCCTGCTGAAGGGTTGTAATTTTAGGCGGTTTTTTTCCCATTGACCTGCTCAATTTTTTTTCTTCATGGAATTCGGCTTGTTTCAAGATGCATTATACAGGATAGTGTAGTGTCTCAGAAATACCTTTACACAATTCTGTCATTCTCGCTTGTCGAGAATCTTTATTTTAAAAGGAGAAAGATTCCGGTCCCCGATAATGTCGGGATCCCGATTTATCGGGGAATGACACTTCAAAAAAAGTAAAGAAGCGTTAGAGACAGTACACTAGTGTCGTGTCAAGCTTATTCTATCAGTTGCTTTGTTTGTCATTCCGGCAGTCCTTAAGCCGGAATCCAGGAATTTTTAATAATATCATCTTATCCCAAGCCTGGATTCCCGTTGGAATTTATCCCGTACTTGATACGGGACGGGAATGACAGCACGACTTGGTTATCCATCAATTTACAGTTGACGTGACACTATCGTCTCATATGTAATCAATCCCGTGCTGTATCGTGTATCGTGTAATCCCTTCTTATTCAGTCTCCTTTTTAAATTTCTTAATAAACGGCTCGAAAAGGTCTATTGGTATTGGAAATATGATTGTTGAATTTTTCTCTGCAGCCACCTCTGTAAGTGTCTGGAGAAATCTCAGCTGAAGCGCTGATGGCTGTTTTCCGATTATTTCCGCTGCGTTAGCGAGTTGCTTCGATGCCTGGAATTCACCCTCCGCATGAATGATCTTTGCCCTTCTTTCACGTTCTGCTTCTGCCTGCTTTGCAATCGCCCTCTGCATTTCTACAGGCAGGTCAACGTTCTTAACTTCCACGGTTGTAACCTTTATACCCCAGGGTTCTGTCTGATCATCTATGATCTTCTGCAGTTGTGCATTCAGCTCTTCTCTCTTGGCAAGCAGGTCGTCGAGCTGGCTCTGCCCCAGAACGCTCCTCAGGGTAGTCTGCGACATCTGGGATGTGGCATAATGAAAATCTTCAACCTCTGTTATAGCCTTTGTAGGGTCAATAACCCTGTAATACACAACTGCATTCACTTTAACCGTTATGTTGTCTCTCGTAATTACATCCTGTGAAGGCACGTCCATGGTAATTGTCCGCAGATCTACTTTAACAAGCTTATCAATAATCGGGATTAAGATAATGAGTCCGGGCCCTTTAACAGGGATAAGCCTTCCGAGTCTGAAGATAACGCCTCTTTCGTATTCACGCAGGATTTTAATTATACTGGTCAGAGCAAAAATACTCACAATAATGATAAATATGGCCGATGATAGTAAATTAATAGACATG
>JAZFSN010000081.1:0-7854 GCA_036446195.1 Thermodesulfovibrionia bacterium
TCTTAAAGTGAATATTCCCTTTCCCCCTCTGCTCTGAACTCGATATTCTCTTAATTTTGTCCTCTTTCCGAAACCTTTTTCTGTTATTGTTAAAAGGGTTGTATTCTCATCAAGTACATCTACTGAAACGACTTCATCGTCTCGGGATCGAGTCGTACCGACCTTCTGAAGTCTTATTCCTCTCACCCCACGTGCAACCCGTCCTATCTCTCTTACATCTTTTTCATTAAACCTTATTGAAAGACCCTGTCTTGTGCTGAGAATGATATCCTTTGTACCGTCTGTTAGTCTTACACCGATGAGTTCATCTCCCGCGTCAATTTTAATTGCAGCAATTCCTTTTGGCCTTGGATTGCTGTATGCCTTAAGAGCTGTTTTTTTGACAATACCTTTTTTAGTTGCCATAAAAAGGTTGAGGTCTTCTTTGAATTCTTTTATCGGGAAAACAGCAGTTATTTTTTCTTCCGGTGAAAGCTGAAGAAGGTTGACAACAGCCCTGCCTTTTGCCGCCCTGCCTGTCTCCGGAATCTGATACACCTTGAGCCAATAAAGACGCCCTAAATTTGTAAAGAAAAGCACATGGTCGTGCGTTGAGGCAAGAAAGATGTCTTCTACAAAATCTTCTTCCCTTGTTTCCATGCCAATAAGCCCTTTCCCGCCCCTTCGCTGACTCCTGTAAAGGGTCAGGGAATTCCTCTTGATATAGCCTTGGTGAGAGATGGCTACCACCATTTCTTCTTCTGTTATCATGTCCTCAATTGTTATCTCTTCTGCCTCATCTGCTATTTGTGTGCGTCTTTTGTCAGAATACTTGCTCTTTATGTCGAGAAGCTCATCTTTGATGATATTATCTACAAGCGCGGGGCTTGCAAGTATTGCATTAAGCCGTTCAATCTCTTTTAATGTCTCTTTATAATCATTAACTATCTTCTCCCTTTCTAAGCCGGTAAGCCTCTGGAGTTTCATATCAAGAATCGCCTGTGTCTGAATCTTAGTAAGAGGAAAATTTTTCATTAAGGCATGAAGTGCCTCATCAGGAGTTTTTGATTTACGTATCAAAGTAATAATCTTATCAAGGTTATCAAGGGCAATTTTAAGACCTTCAAGGATATGAGCCTTTTCTTTGGCCTTCCTGAGTTCAAATTTTGTCTTTCTTGTAACGACATCACGCCTGTGCAGGATAAAGAGCGAAAGAATTTTGTCAAGACTTAAGACCTTTGGTTGACCGTTAACAATTGCAAGCATTATAACTCCGAAGGTAGTCTCCATTGAGGTGTGCTTGTAAAGCTGGTTAAGTATAACCTGAGGGAAGCCCCCTTTTTTGACTTCAAGCACTACCCTAATCCCCTCTCTGTCAGACTCATCTCTGAGAGCGGAAACCCCCTCAACCTTTTTTTCACGTACAAGCTCTGCAATCTTTTCCATGAGTCTTGCCTTGTTAACCTGATAAGGCAGTTCAGTAATTATTATGCTGTTACCCTTTGCATTTTCTTCAATTATTGCCTTTGCTCTGATCTTTATCAGCCCTCTCCCTGTTTTATAAGCATCAAGGATCCCCTTTTTCCCATGGATTATGCCACTGGTAGGAAAGTCAGGTCCTTTGATTTTTTGCATTAATTCTTTAACGGTAACTTCCTGATTTTCTACAATCATTAAAAGTCCATCAACAATCTCTCCAAGATTATGCGGGGGAATATTGGTTGCCATTCCAACCGCTATTCCCGATGAACCGTTTACAATCAAGGTCGGGACTCTTGCGGGCAGGACAACAGGTTCTTCTGCGGTTTCGTCAAAATTTGGAATAAAATCAACCGTTTCTTTGTCAATATCAACAAGCATCTGTTCTGCAAGTTTTGTGAGTCTTGCCTCTGTATAACGGTACGCCGCTGCAGGGTCACCGTCAACTGAGCCAAAATTACCCTGGCCGTCTACAAGTACATAACGCATATTAAAATCCTGCGCAAGCCTTACAAGTGCATCATAAACTGCAGAATCTCCATGTGGGTGGTATTTTTTTAGAACTTCGCCTACAACACCGGCGCATTTTGAATATTTTTTCCCCGGTAAGAGTCCTTCCCTGAACATTGCATACAGTATCCTCCGCTGAACAGGCTTAAGTCCGTCTCTTATATCAGGCAGTGCCCTTCCTACAATCACGCTCATTGCATAATCAAGGTAGGATACCTTCATTTCTTCTTCAATATTTACAGTTAATCTCGCCATTTAAACTCCTTTTAATTATTTAGCCACAGACTTACACAGACTTTTCACTGATTTTAAAAAAATTATATTTTTATTTAGGTAAATATCGTTACTGTCATTCCTGCGAAAGCAGGAATCTATAGCTTTTTGTAAGAACAACTTCTGGATTCCCGCTTTCGCGGGAATGACAAAATGCTAAATAATTATTGTTTTTGCAGATTAGTGGCATAAATTCTATATATCCAGATTCCTTGCTTCAAGGGCATGCTTCTCTATAAATGCCTTTCTCGGTTCAACATGGTCGCCCATGAGCACAGTGAAGATTTCATTCGCCTTTACAGAGTCTTCGATGCTGACCTGCAGCAGGATTCTTTTCTCGGGATTCATGGTTGTCTCCCAGAGCTGCAGAGGGTTCATCTCGCCAAGCCCTTTGTATCTCTGAATATTTATTCCTTTTTTTGCCGTGGATAATATGTAATTAAACAGCTCACCTGATGTTCCAAATTTCAGTTCATCACTTTTGCATTTAACCTTATACGGGGGCTGCCCTAATTCTTTTATTGATGAGTAGAGTTTTTGAAGTTCTCTGAAGTCAGGAGACGCCAGAAATTCATCATCAATAGTTAATTTTAGTCCCTGTCTTTTTAACTCGACCCTGAAGGCCTGATGTTCTTCATCTTCTTTGATATCTTCAGACAAATCCGGGAAATTTAATTTAAGCTTTGCTATAAGAGCCCGGACATTCTTTTCATTTTTTAGTACATCCTTGCTTAAGTCAGAATCCAGCAGAATCCTGATTGCGCCGGTGTCCCTTTTCCTTTTAGCAAACCACTCGATGAGTTTTTCAAATTTTGAGAGGTTTTTTATGTAAGGTATAAGCGCCTTGCCGGTTAATGATTTGCCGTCAGGGTAAATCTCAATCTCATCTGTAGCAAGTTCAAAAAGCATGCCTTCAAGTTTGCTCTCGTTCTGTATATACCGTTCTGATCTGCCTTTTTTTACCTTAAAAAGGGGCGGCTGTGCAATATAAAGAAAGCCGCTCTCAATAATCTGGGGCATTTGTCTGTAAAAGAAAGTCAGAAGGAGCGTCCTTATATGGGCCCCGTCCACATCAGCGTCAGTCATTATTATAATTTTATGATAGCGGGTCTTTGTAATATCGAAATCCTCTGCCCCTATACCGGTACCAAGAGCAGTTATTAATATTTTTATCTCTTCTGAGCTCAGCATCTTGTCAAAACGCGCTTTTTCAACATTGAGGATTTTCCCTTTCAGAGGTAAAATTGCCTGATTGTGCCTGTTTCTGCCCTGTTTCGCAGAACCGCCTGCGGAATCACCCTCTACGATAAACAGCTCGCTTAGCTGAGGGTCTTTTTCAGCACAGTCTGCAAGTTTACCCGGAAGGCCTGTATCTTCAAGCGCGCCTTTTCTTCTTGTGAGTTCCCTTGCCTTTCTTGCAGCCTCCCTTGCCCTTGATGCCTGAATTGTCTTTTCAATTATTTTTCTGGTCACAGAAGGGTTCTGTTCAAAATAATTACCAAGACCGTCATTAACCACTGACTCAACAATTCCTTTTATCTCACTGTTGCCAAGTTTGGTTTTTGTCTGCCCCTCAAATTGCGGATTGGGAAGCTTTACACTTAAAACCGCTGCAAGCCCTTCCCTGACATCATCACCTGTAAGCGTCTCTTTGGTATTTTTGGATAAACCGTATGATGTAGCATAGTTATTGGTTGTTCTTGTAAGAGCAGATTTAAAACCAACAAGGTGGCTCCCGCCTTCCTTGGTATTAATATTGTTGGCAAAGGAATAAAGGGTCTCTGAATAGGTATCGTTATACTGGATGGCTACCTCTACAGAAATACCGTCTTTTTCCTTTAGTAAATAGATGGGGTTAGGATGTAAAGAGGTTTTATTCTTGTTCAGATGTTCAACAAACGAAACTATACCACCCTCGTAAAAAAATGTCTCCTCTTCATTTATCCTTTCATCGGTGATTTTGATACTAAGCCCTTTATTTAGAAAGGCAAGTTCTCTGAATCTATGGGATAGGGTGTCATAATTAAATTCTATAACTTCGAATATCCCGGTATCAGGTTTAAAGGTTATTTTTGTTCCTCTGCTTTTGGTCTTTCCTACGCGTATAAGCGGGCCGGTTGGAATACCTTCCCTGTAATGCTGTTCCCAGACCTGTCCATTCTGCTTTATCTCAAGGTCAAACCATTCAGAAAGCGCATTGACCACTGAAACTCCAACACCATGTAACCCGCCGGATATCTTGTATGCTTTATTTTCAAACTTGCCGCCGGCATGGAGCTCTGTAAGGGCTATCTCGGCAGCAGTCCTGCCCTTGGAGTCACCCGGATGGAGTCCTGTAGGGATACCTCTTCCGTTATCAACCACGGTAATGCTGTCTTCTGTATGAATGGTGACACTGATTTTATCGCAGCAACCCGCAAGCGCCTCATCAACACTGTTATCCACAACTTCGTAAACAAGATGATGAAGACCTTCAAAGCTCGTAGTCCCTATGTACATAGCAGGCCGTTTTCTTACAGCCTCACGGCCCTTAAGGACTTTTATATCTCCTGCACCGTAGGTTTCTTTATTTATATCCTGAATTTCCTCTTTCATTTAACTCCTTTTTCTGTATATTCAGTTGTCAGTTCTCAGCTATCAGTTATCAGTTTTTATTCTAACTTCTGTGCTCTGAATTCTGACCCCTGACTGCTGATACCTGATCCCTGTTTTTTTATGTTCTCATAGGCATAATAACGCATTTATAAGCCTTGCCTTCCCCTTCTCGAAGAAGTGTTGGACTAAGGGGATCCTGAACATCAAATCCTACAGACTCTCCTTCCATTGCCTGAATTGCATCAAGAAGATAACGGGCATTATAACCTATTGAAATAGGCTCTCCGTTATATTGCGCAGCTATTTCCTCTCTGGCTTCCCCAATGTCAGGATTTATTGAACTCAACGTTAACCTGCCAGGCTCCAGGTCAAATCTTACCTGATTGGTCCTTTCCCTGCTCATTATTGATGTCCTTCTTAATGCCTTTACCAGAGCTACTTTATTAATAGTTGTTTTTTTATCATTTTCCTGGGGGATTACCTGTTCATAATTAGGATAAGTTCCTTCTATGAGTCTTGAGGTCAACACAATGTCGCCAATACTGAAGAACATGTGGTTTTTGTCCAGCCCTATAGTAATGTCTCCTTCGGTCTCTTCAAGAAGCCTCCTCAGTTCTATTGCAGCTTTTTTGGGCAATATAAGTTTTTTCTCTTCTGACATGGTTCCTCTGATGTCATTTGTAATAAAAGCGAGCCTGTGTCCGTCTGTCCCGACTATCCTGAGCTCGATATTTTTTTTCTTTGGAATAAAATGCATAAGGAGGCCGTTAAGTGTATACCTTGTATCGCTCTCGCCTGTTGAATAAACAGTTTTCTCAACCATATTTTTTAATGTATCGGCACTTATGTTAAGCTCTTCTGAACGGCTTACCTGAGGCAATGTCGGATACTCAGCTTCAGGGAGTCCCATTAGCTTAAAGGTACTTTTACCCGATGATACCTTAAGCCAGTTATTCTCCTGTGATTCTAAAAGTATATCGTCTTCAATCTCTTTAACTATCTCAAAAAATTTTCTTGCAGGAATACATAAGCTGCCATTTTTAAGTACATCTGCCTTGAGAGGACGTGTAAATGCAATATCAAGGTCAGTTGCAATTATAGATGTCGTTTTATCTGCTTTCAACAGAAAGTGGCTGAGAATGGGCATCGTAGTTTTTTTCTCTACTATTCCCTGAATGTTCTGTAATATCTTTTGTATCTCTTCCTTCTCTACCCTAAGCTTCATGATGTCCCCCCTATGGCGTTTAACTTTTCAGCCCCGGTCAATGACTCGTCCGCCATGCGGATCGCAGACTGAGGCAAAAAACAATTAACCCTCTTTCGTGTTTTAGTTGATAGGTTCAAATTAAATATAAAACTTGCAATTAATATCAAATGTTAAACAGGGTTCCAGGACGTAAAGTCCCGATGGGACTTGGGCCAACGTCCCTTTTCGGGATTCAAGGGGTCGAGCCTGCCTGCGGTAGGCAGAGGTTTAAGTGCTTGTTTTCTAACAATTTTATAAGTGCCTTGATCCTTTCACTTGAATCCCTGCCTGCCGGCAGGCAGGCTTGATTCCTCGACCCCTTGAATCCTTTACATCCATTTCAACTTTTTTACAAAAGAACCACAATTAATGTATTATCCGTAACTTTTTATTTTTTTTATCAGGTATTCAAGTTTTTTGTTAAAATCCTCATCTTTCCCTTTTCGCGCCTCAATCTGTTTACATGCATGTATTACCGTAGAGTGATCCTTGCCGCCGAAATTCTTCCCGATATCACTGAGGGATGAATCTGTAAGAACCTTGCTCAGAAACATGGCAACCTGTCGGGGAAAGGCAATGTCCCGTGTCCTTTTTCTTGCTTTTATATCCTGCGGTTTAAGTCCATAATATTCACACACGGTTTTCTGGATAGAATCTATACTTAAAATCCTTTCTTCATCATTGATTAAATCCTTCAATACCTCCTTGGCCATCTCTACAGTTGCGGGTCTCCCTGAAAGAGAAGCATGGGCGCCAAGCCTTATCATACTCGCTTCCAGATCCCTGATATTAGACTTTATTCTGGTTGCCAGTAGAAGGGCAACATCCTGAGGAAGCTGTACCCCCTCAATTTCGGATTTTTTGCCCAGGATTGCCAGCTTTGTCTCGACATCAGGCATCTGAATATCAGCTATTAGTCCCATACCGAACCGCGATCTTAGCCTTTCAGTAATGGGTGAAATGTCTTTAGGCGGCCTGTCACTTGAAAAAACAATCTGTTTATGTGATTCGTAGAGGGCATTAAACGTATGGAACAATTCCTCCTGAGTTCCGCTCTTGCCGGCAATAAAATGTATATCGTCAATAAGGAGAACATCAAGGTTTCTGTACCTGCTTTTAAATGCGTCCATCTTGTCGTTTCTCATGGAATAGACAAATTCATTAGTGAACTGTTCAGCAGGTGTACAGAGCAGTTTGACATCACGTGATTTATCTATTACCATGTTGCCTATTGCATTCATCAGATGGGTTTTGCCCAGACCTACGTCACCGTAAATAAAAAGCGGGTTATATGCCTTACCGGGCGCTGCGGCAACTGCCATTGCAGCGGCGCGTGCAAACTGATTGCTCGCGCCTACAACAAAATTCTCAAACGTGTATTTGGGATTAAGGAAAATGCCCCTCGTTGCTAATCTTGCCCGCCTGCTTTCCCTCTTTATCTCAATCTTTTTGAGAGCGGCATCTCCCTGTCCCTCCATGACCTTTAAATCAAGACGCACCTTTTCCTTCAGAAAACCTTCAATGCTCTCGATAATCACTCCCTGATAGTGGTCTTCAATCCACTCTTTAAAAAACCTGTTCGGGACCTCAAGAATTAGCTGTTGATCCTTAAGGTACAGTAATTTGAGAGGCCTGAACCAGAGTTCAAAGGTCTGAGCACCGATCTTCCCTTCTATGACTTCAAGGGTTTTCACCCATACATCTTCTGTTACCATTATTCCCTAAAGTGTCTTTCCGGAATTAATCTGTTTCCTTGTGGAAGGATATACTAA
>JAZFSN010000082.1:0-14399 GCA_036446195.1 Thermodesulfovibrionia bacterium
TTTTTTTACTCAGAACCTGTTAATTCAGTGTTAGAACTAATCGGTAATACGCCGATGATCGAGATAAAAAAAACAGTAAGTGAGGGTTCTGCTTCTATTTTCGCTAAAATTGAGTTCTTCAACCCTTGCGGCTCGATTAAAGACAGGATATGTCTGTCAATGATAGAAAAAGCAGAGAGGGATGGAAAAATAAAACAGGGAGATACCATGATTGAACCTACGTCCGGCAATACAGGGATTGGTCTTGCCTTTGTCTGTGCGGCAAAGGGATATAAACTCGTCCTGACCATGCCCGAGACAATGAGCATTGAGAGGAGGAATATGCTAAGGGCATTTGGTGTGGACCTGATTCTGACAGAGGGCTCCAGGGACATGATCGGTGCGGTTGAAAAGGCACAGGAGCTGGCTGACAGCAGGGGGTATTTCCAGCCGCAGCAGTTTAAGAATCCGGCTAATCCTGAATCTCATAAAAGGACAACGGCCCTGGAAATTATCAAACAAACAGGCAGTATTGATGCGTTTGTAGCAGGTGTTGGCACTGGAGGAACAATTACAGGAGTCGGAGAGGTATTAAAAAAAGAATTTGGAGGGCACGTAAAGATTGTGGCTGTTGAGCCTTCTAAAAGCGCTGTCTTATCAGGTGGGAAACCCGGTCTGCATGAAATCCAGGGAATAGGGGCCGGGTTTATACCCGAAGTGCTCAATAAAGAAATAATTGACGAGATTATTCAGGTTTCTGATGAAGACGCTTACGAAACAGCAGGAAGACTTATCAGGCGAGAGGGAATCCTTTGTGGTGTATCGTCAGGGGCAAACTTTTTTGCTGCCATGAAAGTGGCAGGGGAAATTGGAAGCAATAAAAAAGTCGTTGTTGTTTTCCCTGATACAGGAGAGAGGTATTTGAGCACAAAGCTATTCACTCGGGAAATGGGAACTAAACCACATGATTCAAATGATTAGTCGGTCACAGGAGGGAACAATCTTTTCGCTCATTCTCGTCCCGATGTTTCGGGACTCCGAGGGTCGCATCGACAAACCGCTCAAAGACAGTTCCCCCCTGTGTTCCTGCGTAAACGCTAAAGAATTTATGAATGATATGGGCTGATTCAATGGTAAAGATGAAACAAAAACTTCAGGTTATTGATTCCGTTGATAATAATATACTCGATACAATAGGCAGAACTCCCCTACTTTGTCTGAATAAGATTACAGCGCATGTCAACAAAAATATAAAAATATATGCAAAACTTGAGAGGTATAATCCAGGCGGTTCAGTTAAGGACCGAGCTGCATATCAGATGATAAAGGATGCAGAGGAGGCAGGGCTGTTGACAGGGGACAAAATCATTCTTGATTCAACATCAGGCAATACAGGGATTTCTTATGCCATGATTGCTGCTGTTAGAGGGTACAGGGTGAAGGTTGTTTTACCGAGGAATGCAAGCGTGGAAAGAAAAAAGATAATTGCAGAGTTTGGAGCTGAGATTGTCTATTCAAGCGAGTTTAAAGGCTCAGATGGTGCAATCAGTCTGGCGAAAGAAATCTATGACCAGGATCCTGATAAGTACTACATGCCTGATCAGTACAATAACCCATCTAACTGGAAGGCTCACTATCTTACCACAGGGCCTGAGATTTTAGAGCAGACCAAAGGCAAAATTACTCATTTTGTGGCATCTGTAGGAACTGCCGGAACTATAATGGGAGCCGGGAAGTCATTAAGAGAATTTAATCCTGATATTAAGGTCATAGCTGTTCAGCCGGATGACGCAATGCATGGGATTGAAGGGCTTAAGCATATGGAGAGTTCAAAATTGCCCGGAATCTATAACCCGGATTTTCCGGATGAAACAATATATGTTAACACGGACAGAGCTTATGATATGGTTAAAAAAATAATCCTGACTGAGGGTTTGTCTGTAGGGCACTCATCCGGGGCTGCTATGGTCGGTGCCTTTGATGTAGCAGAAAAGCTGGAAGACGGGATAATAGTGGTTATTTTCCCTGATGGCGGTGACAGGTATTTAAGTCATGAGATTTAGTACAAGTAAAAATTATCAATTAACAATTATTAATGTTCATTTTGAAGTGCTAATTTTGCAATGGAGAAGAGTTAAATTATCAGTGTCCTGACTCCTATCAAAAAAAGGATGAAATTAAACAAAAGCACTATTGAAGAAATATCCAGGCATGCCTTGGAGACGTATCCAGGGGAGTGCTGCGGTATAGTAACCGGTGACAGTGACAGACAGAGTGTACACCTCTGCCGGAATATTCAGGACAGGCTTCATGCAGAGGATTCCGGGAAATATCCCCGGGACGCCCGTACCGCATATGCTATTGAAAGAAGTGAAGCCGGGAAAATCTTTGCTGAAGCAAAGGAACAGGATAAAAGCGTTATTGCCTTTTATCATTCTCATGTAGAGCATGATGCCTATTTCTCTGATATGGATAAAGAAGTCCAGTCAGTCTTCGGGGAACCTGAATTTCCAGAGGCCCTGCAAGTAGTCATTTCAGTCAAAGTCAGAAAGATTAATGACATAAAATACTTCAGGTGGGATAAGGATAAAAAGGATTTTATACTGCAGGAATAGTATGTGTCCCTTTTTTTCTTTACCCCGTTAGAAGGGTAAAGGTCTTCTAACGGGGTTTACGAGGATGCTGCCTGAATGCCCCGCTCTGTGAGCGGGGATGAAAGGTAGCTATATAAATAAAAATAATTATTCCTTGCTCGGAAGCCCCGCCTTGTAGGCGGGGAGCTTCACTTTATAAGTCTTATGGTTAGAGGGTAACTGTAGGATTCCCCATTGCTTGTTTTGACAGATGCGATAATTACAAGAATCAAATTAGCAATTACAAGTCCGATTAATAAAAATATTCCAATAAAGACAAACATAAGAAGAGCTGCAAAGATGATGTAGATTGTCATCGATATTTGAAAGTTCAGGGATTCTTTTCCCTGGTCGTCAACAGAAGGATAGTCGTTTTTTTTAAGAAGCCACACAACCAGGGGGCCCAGAATGTGCCCGAAAGGAATACCTATGAATGCTGTCAGTGATGTTAAATGGCAGAGCATTGCCCATGTTCTTTCCTGCTTTTCAGTATTTTCTGTCATTTATTGCTCCCGGGCAATTATGTATAACCTTTATATAATACCTAATTCATCGCTATTCCCCAATAATTTTAACGAGAGCCCTTTTTTTCCGTCTGCCGTCAAATTCACCGTAAAAAATCTGTTCCCATGGACCAAAGTCGAGTTTTCCGTTTGTAACAGCTACAACAACCTCACGTCCCATAATCTGCCGCTTCATATGGGCGTCGGCATTATCTTCGCCAACATTGTGGCGATACTGTGAGACAGGCGCATGCGGGGCAAGCTTCTCAAGCCAGACGTCATAGTCATGGTGAAGTCCTGGTTCATCATCATTTATAAAGACAGAGGCGGTTATATGCATGGCGTTCACCAGTATAAACCCTTCTTTGATGCCGCTTTTTCTCAGGCATTCCTTAACATCAGATGTGATATTTATAAATGCCCGGCGAGTTGGTACATCAAACCATAACTCTTTACGAAAGCTTTTCATAATTTTTCCTATGGGAGAGTTTCTGGTTTATCCTTCCAGCCTAAACCATTTCTATTCTATTACGCCCCTTATTTTTCGCTTCATACATGGCGATATCAGATGCGTCAACTAATTTATCCGATGTATCTACAGAAGGGCTGGGCGCGCTGGCAATTCCAATACTTACAGTAATTTTTTTGCTGTCAATGTATGAAAATGCATGTTCTGAAATTGACTTTACTATCCTTGATGCTGACTGAAAAGCCGCCTCTTTTCCTGTCTGTGGAAGCAATATGGCAAACTCTTCACCGCCCCATCTTGCCGGAATATCCACTTCTCTAAAGTTATTTTTTATAATCTGAGCTATATCCCGGAGAACCAGATCTCCTGCTTTATGGCCGAATTTATCGTTAATCATTTTAAAGTGGTCTATATCTATCATCATACAGGAAAGCGGAGTCTTGTATCTTAATGTTTTTTTGAATTCCTTTTCAAGGACACTCGTAAAACGTCTTCTGTTAAACAGTTCTGTTAATGGATCTGTAATCGCGAGCAACTCAACTTTTCCCAGCAGTTCCTCTAACTGTCGATTCTTTTCTTTTAGCGCGTCCTGAAGCGCCTTTGTCCTGAGACATGCATAAATCCTTGCGTTAAGTTCGATTTCATCAAAAGGCTTTGGTAAATAGTCATCAGCACCTGCTTCCAAACCTATAACCCTGTCTGCTACAGAACCTTTGACAGTAAGCATTATTATTGGAATTCCCTTGGTATTTTCATTGAGTCTTAACCATCGGGCTACCTCGTTGCCATTTAGATCTGGCAGCATAAGGTCGAGCAGTATAACATCCGGAATCTGAGATTTGGCAGTCTCTATGGCAGATTTACCGTTTTCGACCCACACAACCTCATAACCCTTCTTCTCTAAAAAACCTTTTACAACCTTTGCCTGGGTTGTGCTGTCTTCAACAAAAAGAATTTTTGCCTTTGACATTTTTTTAATATAAGTGTTTTTGATGTTTTATTTTATGTTTCTGTTTTTATCTGAATACATGCTATATAAATATGTATATTATTTGAATAAATCTTCTCTTTCTGAATGATAAAGTATTATCCATGATTTTGCAATAATATTTTTGCGGTAAAGGCTGTCTTTTCCGGTAAAAGGTTTTGCCGCGTGATAACAGATCTATTCAGATGTATCTAAGAAATTTTTTAAGGTATAAATAAAAAAATAATTTGTCATAAGCGGAATAAGGGTAAAGATAATTTAACGTTTTGGGATAATACGATATATCTTGTCATCACCCGGCCCGGGATTGCCTCTTCCATCTCTGTTGTTTGTCATAAAATATAGTGCTCCGTCAGGTCCTTCTACAACATCCCGTATCCTTCCGAACTTTCCTTCCCCGTCACCGTTTGAAAACCACTTTTCTATATTTTTTAAAAGGTATCCTTTGTCTGTTTTCACCAGTTTTATTCTTACAAGGGATTGACTTTTCAGGGTCGCTACAAAGAGATTGCCCTTAAGATGCTTAAGCAGGGTTCCGCTATAGAATGTGATGCCAGAGGGAGGTGTAGTATTTTTCCAGACAACTATGGGGTCTATGAAGGGTTTTAGACCAGGGGCCCCAATTACCTTTGGCCATCCATAGTTGCCGCCTTTGATTATTACATTTATCTCATCATGGGCAAAGCGGCCTAATTCTCCTGAGGGTCCGTGCTCAGAGGCAAAAAGGCTGCCAGTATCAGGATGCCACGAAATACCCTGAGGGTTTCTGTGGCCGTAAGAGTATACGGGAGAGCCATTAAATGGATTGTCATCTGGTTGATGCCCTTCAGGATCTATCCTCAAAATCTTTCCCCCAATTGATTTAAGGTCTTGCGCAAGTTCTGATTTATATATCTCCCCGGTTGTTATGTAGAGCATGCCGTCAGGGCCAAAGGCTATCCTTCCCCCATTATGGAATCTGCCACCAGGAATATTGTCTATTATTACCCTGTCAAATATACCTCTGTTTTCCTTATCTTTCAGCCTTATTACCCTGTTGAGCAGTTTTCCTTTTTTTCTGTATGTATGCATCGCATATACATATGGCTTTTTTGAAAAATCAGGATGAAGGGCAAGGCCCATTAGCCCCGCCTCCCCTATATGTACAGCATCTATAAGTGAATATGGTTTCGCCTGAAGTTTTCCGTTTTTTATAAGCCTTATTTTACCGGGTCGTTCACTCACAAGGGCTCTTCCATCAGGCAGGAATATTAAAGCCCATGGTATTTCAAGATTATTAATCCAGGCTTCTACTTTTACATTATCACCTTCAGGAAGAAAAGCATCTTTGACAGTCTGAGGTCTGTTACCCACAATTTGTTCACATGATGCCATTACTGAGAAAAGATTAATAAAAATCAAGAATAGCAGAAGCTTTTTTATTTTTAAGTCCATCTTAAGATTCAAAGGAATTCCATGTTATCGCAATGTTTTTACCAAATTAATCCCCCAAAACATTTTTTTCTTGAGGGCTTTCTGTTTTATAATTTTTCCCCGGTTTTTAATTCCATTATCACTGCATCCTCATTTGGCTTATGATAATATCCTGCTCTTTTCCCTATGGTTTTAAATCCAAATTTTTCATATAGTTTTATAGCTGGAGTGTTTGATTCCCTTACCTCAAGCAATATCAATCCTGTATCAGGTCTCAGTTCCGTTAACTCCTTTAGTCCATCCCGTAATAGCCTGGTTCCAATGCCCATACGTCTGAATTCTGGTATTACCACAAGGTTTAACACATATGTTATATCCAGTATGGTCCTTATGCACACATAGCTGATAATCCGGCTACCAAAAACTGCAACCTTGAAGATTGAATTCTTGTGCCTGAGTTCGTATTTAAAGGAGCTTATGTCCCATGGTGTAGTAAAGCAATTCTTTTCCATGACATGGACATGTGGAAGGTCTTCGTAGGACATTTTTCTGATAATTATTCCTTCCAATTAATCTCTGCCTCGGATTTTCTTATATAAAGGGGTGTAAGGCTGACAGGGTCTGAGGATATCCCTTCTTTTAATTTTTCAATTGCTATCTCAGCCACACTTGATGCTGAAGGAGACATATTTGATGCAGGTGCAAATGAGGCATTGTTTCTCAGGGTGTCCATGATAATTTTTTTATAGATTTTTGCTCCCTCCCCCATGAAAACAGTCGGCTCTTTAATTTCCTTTAAAAAATCCTGGGGTATTGCTGCAGTTTCAGGAATAATTTTCCTGCATATGCCTTGTTCCCATCTGTAGAGCCCTGTATACACCTCATTTTTTCTTGCGTCAAGCATAGGGCATATAAGATGCGAACAAAATGGCAGCATCCTTGCAAAGGCATCAAGAGTTGGTACTGGTACAAGCGGTTTACTGGTTGCGTAAGAATAACCCTTTGCAGTGCTAAGCCCGATTCTGAGGCCTGTAAAAGAGCCGGGACCAATAGATATAGCAAATGCGTCAATCTTGTTTATAGAGGTGCTGGAGGCATTTAAAACCCAGTCAATGGATTTCATCAGTCTTTCTGCATGTGCAATTTTAACGTTTATTTTTACTTCACCTATAAGTCCTTCATTAGCGCTGACAATTGCAATGCTGCCAGCCGTGGTAGCTGTTTCCAGGGCAAGAACTTTCATATAAATGCTTAATGAGCGTGCACCCCGTAGTCTATAAGTCGCAGACTTGTTACGGGATTAGTGAAAGAATTTAATAAATAATCAAACTCCTTACGTTTGTGTTTCCTGTACTCCCGACGCTTCGGGACAGGGAACACTAAAGTAGTTTAACTAAAAGGTTTCATAGAGTAAACCCCGTTAGAAAAATTTGATAAGGTTTTTCTTCTAACAGTGTAAACTCTGTTAAAAGGCCTGGTTTGGAATGTATTTTCTATGGGTAATCCGGGATGCTGACTTTATTCATAGTCTCTTCATAATCCGGAGTTAAAATATTTACAAATGAGCACATAATTTAGGTTCTTTCGTAAAAAAGTTGAAATGGATGTAAAGGATTCAAGGGGTCGAGGCATCAAGCCTGCCTACCGCAGGCAGGCTCGAATCCTGGAATCCTATTTAACATTTGATATTAATTGCAAGTTTTATATTTAATTTGAACTTATCAACTAAAACACGAAAAAGGGATAATTTATGATATCTTAGGAAATCAGATATTTACGAGGTGCCTTGTATGGAAGAGATTGGAGTAGTTAAAAGTGTTGACGGCGTAGTTGCTAAAGTATTAATAGGGAGGGAAAAAGGCTGTTGCGAACTGTATGACAAAGACGCGTGTGATATTCCGGCTAATGGAATTGTAACAGAAGCTGTGAATTTAGCCAGGGCAAAAGTAGGGCAAAAGGTAAAGATTACCATGAAATCCTATACTTATATAAAAGGGGCATTTATTTTATATGTGTTGCCGGTTTCCGCTTTGTTTTTAGGTGCAATACTCGGCAAGGTTTATCTTCCCGGCTTTGTCAATGGAGTAGATTCCGAGCTTCTTGCCGCTTTAGGAGGCTTTCTTGCATTTCTTGTATCATTGATATTGGTCAAGGTTTTATCAGGCAGAATGGACAGGAGGACTGAGAATAAATCTGTTATTGTAAAGATTCTTGAGTAAGGAACCTTAATTTAGAAGGCTAAAAAACCTTTTATAGGCTTACCTTCACTTTGCTTCATACTGCCTTTCCTTTTTTGTGTGAACAGGATTACAGGAACTAACAGACAGACTGCATTTACAAACTGCCGTTACTGTTACTGTATTTTTAGTGAATATGGACTTAAAAACATTTGTGATATTAATACAAACGCATTAATTCATAATACCCCCCACCCATCCCTCCCCCTCAAGGGTCGAAGACTCGCCGAGGAGAGGGGTGGATTTCCGCCTCGGCGGATTCGCTAAGGCGAAAGGGAGGGGGTGATGTAACTTTATATATTACGTTTGTATTAGACGCCGTTAAAGTTATAAGGATAACAAAACTATAAGCCGTTACATTGACTTCATATTAATTTAAATGCTAATTTAAAAAGTTTTCAGGAGGATTTAATTGGAAGATAAAGAAAGGACAGGCATTTCTGACAGAATCTGGAATTTTTTTGCCTCGGTTAAACTTACTGTTGTTATCCTCATAATATTGCCCCTGATATCAATAATAGGGACTATAGTTGAACAACAGGCTGACCAGGCAACAAATATAAAGCTGCTAACCAAGTTTTTTGGTGATTCTGCAGCTCCAGCAGTTTACAACATATTCGTGAAACTCGGTTTTATGGATATGTATCGTTCATGGTGGTTTCTGGGTATTCTTATCCTTTTCAGCATCAATCTTATTGTATGCTCACTTGAGAGGATCCCCAAGGTATTACGTGTCATAAATAATCCCATTAAACCATTAAAAGAAAATGTTATTAAAACACTGCCTGTAAAGAAAGAATTAAGTATTAAGGCTGACCTCAAAAAAGTAAGGGATGAGATTTTAAACAGACTTACAGCATCAAGATATCGTGTTTTTGAGTCGACTGAAGAGGATTCTGTTCAACTGTATTCCCAGAAAGGCAAATATACACGCATGGGGGTATATATTGTACACTTAAGTATTCTATTGATCTTTGTAGGCGCGATAATTGGTGCACGTTTTGGGTTCCGCGGATTCTTAAATCTTGGCGAAGGAGAGTACTCAACGGTTGCTTACGCAAGGAAAGGAGGGAAAATAGAAAAGATACCCCTGAATTTTGTTATAAAATGTAACTGGTATAATACGGAATATTACTACGGCAAGGATACGCCGCGGGAGTTTCAGAGCGAACTTGTAATAATAGATGGCGGCAGAGAGGTCAAGAAAAAGGTAATTGAGGTCAATAGCCCGCTTAAATACAAGGGAATCACTTTTTATCAATCCAGCTATGGTATGCTTGAAGATGCGATTGGTACTTTTATCCTGGAGGTTACCCCGAAGGGTGGACAGGGAAGTATACTACGACTAAAGCTGGGGGAATCCTTTGAAATTCCCGGTACGAATGTTAAGGGAATCATTGTAGATTTTTCCCCTGCTCTTGGAAGAAACCCTGAGACAGGGGCTTTAACTACATATGCAGAGACAATGGTAAATCCTGCGGTGGCTATAGAGTTTGATGAGCCGGGCAAGAAAAAATTTAAAGGTTGGATCCTTAAACGCTATTCTGAAACAGGGGTTCTGCCAGATGGAAGCCAGATTAATTTTTTGGACTACTGGGGGGTTGAATACACGGGTCTTCAGGTTGTAAAAGACCCCGGAGTGGGGATTATTTATTTGGCCTGTATTATTATGACTCTCGGTTTATATGTATCCTTTTTTATGAGCCATAAAAAATTCTGGATAAGGCTTGCGCCTGACACTTCAGGGGGAAAAGGTTATGTCAAAATTATTTTTGGAGGCACTGCCAGCAAGAACAGACTTTCTTTTGAGAGAGAAATAGACAGGATCTTATCAAAGGCATCTCGGGCAATAGAGGGTTCAACTCAGCGATCCGCCGGGGCGGAAGGGATTAAAAAATGAGCAGTTCCGCTTTTTTTGTAATATCAGAACTGTCATATTTTTTGGCCATAGCAGTTTATATAAGCTATATAGCCTTCAGAAAAAATTCTATTGGTGTTATTGCTACCAGCATAACTGTTTTCGGCTTTCTTAATCAGAGTATTGCCCTGATTATAAGGTGGGTGGATTCCTATCATTACTGGTTAGTTTCCAACCCGGCGTCAACATTTATAGAGTCGCTTTTAAGAGGTGCCCCGCTCAGGAACCTCTACGAGTCACTGGTTTTTTTTGTATGGTCCATTATACTGTTTTATCTTATAATGGAGTTCAGATATAAGAACCGCTCTCTTGGTGCGTTTGTCCTGCCTGTTGCAGCCCTTGCTCTTGCCTTTATTGATATCTCAGGTACACAAAAGGAGATTCAGCCCTTAATACCTGCACTGCAGTCAAACTGGCTGCTTTTTCATGTGCTGTTAAGCTTCCTGGGATACGCTGCATTTGCTGTATCGTTCGGGGCGGCTATTGCGTATCTGGTTATGGTAACAGAATCAAGAAAGGAAACGTCATATATATTCTGGAGCATTATTGTCGGCATTTTTGCAGTTATCCTTATTGCTATGGGTGTTGATTTTTTCAGTTTATCAGCGGCCCAGCGCGAGGAATTGATACAAAGCCATTTCCTAAAGGCCTCTTTCAGGAGCTCGTCAGGTGGCATTGTAGCTATAAGCTGGGTTGCCTCAATTGCATTTATTTTCACTATATGGCATTTCGGGCTTGGACTTAAAAAAATGCTTGCAGGTCTTGCTTTAACGCCTAATATGCTTGATGATATTACTTATAAAAGCATTACTGTTGGATTTCCTTTATTTACATTAGGCGGCTTACTAATGGGTGCTATATGGGCAAACAGCGCCTGGGGGACGTACTGGAGCTGGGACCCAAAGGAGACATGGTCTTTAATAACATGGTTTGTTTACGCCCTTTTTATCCATGCGCGCTTTAGAGCAGGCTGGAGAGGAAAAAAAACAGCAATACTTGCTGTTATAGGTTTTATAGCGGTGATTTTTACCTATCTCGGAGTAAATCTTGTGCTCTCAGGCCTTCATGCATACGGTAGCTAATATTATTAAGATATAGTAATGCTTCAAGAGCTTCATATTAAAAATCTCGCCATAATTGATGATGTTAATGTGGAATTTGGAAAAGGCTTTAACGTCCTTACAGGTGAAACAGGCTCTGGCAAATCAGTAATAATAGATGCCCTCTGTCTTGCGCTCGGGGAAAGGGCGTCAAGCGAGCTTATCAGAAGCGGTGAAAAAGAGGCGGTAATAGAGGCATTTTTTGATGTTCCCCATAAACGGTTGGACCAATCAACACGCCGGCTTTTACAGGATATCGGGATTGATATTGAAGAGGGCATTATTATGAAGAGGATTCTTTCTGCCCAGGGTAAAAGCAGGGCGTATATAAATGATTCCATGGTCAGTGTGCATACCCTCTCTCAGATAAGCCGGAATATTATAGATGTTCACGGGCAATACGAACATCAAGCTTTGCTTTTGCCTCATAACCAGCTTGAATTGCTTGATGTATATGGAGGGCTTCTTGACGAGAGGCAGGGTGTAACAGCCCTTTATGAATCGCAGGTTGCATTAAGACAGCAGATAAATGAACTTATAAAAAAAGAGAAAGAAAGGGCTCAAAGACTTGATATTCTGGGATTTCAGATTAACGAGATTAATGCGGCTGATTTGAAAATCGGGGAAGAAGAAGGGCTTACAGAAGAAACAAAAATTTTAGGCAGTGCCGGCCGTCTTACAGAACTTGCAATTCGGGCTTATGAAAATATTTATTCTTCAGAAAAAGCCTGTATTGAAAATCTTTCAAAAATACTTAATTCTCTCAGAGAAATATCTAATATTGACGGGCGGGCAAGCGAGGCAGTAAAGTCTGTAGAAGAAGCACTTCCCCTGCTTGAAGAAACAGCCTATTTTCTAAGGGATTATAAGGACAGCCTTGATTTTAATCCTCAGCGACTTGAAGAGATTCAGGAAAGACTTGAACTTATAAAAAGGTTGACAAAGAAATACGGGAATAATATGCAGGAAATTCTTGATTATAAAGAAAGGGCTCTGAGAGAGCTTGACGAACTTCAGCACTCAGAGGAGAAGCTGGATGCCCTCAGGACCGAGCAGGAAGAGCTTAAAAAAACAATAACTGAAAAGGCACAGCAGCTTTCAAAAAAGAGAAAGGCAGTCTCCTGCAAAGCAGGAAAACAGGTAGTAAAAGAGCTTTCTGAACTCTCTATGGCTGATACAAAATTTATAATTCATATAACTACTGAAGCAGGAGATGACACAACAGACGGCTTTAAGGTAAATTCCTGGGGTATTGACAGGGTTGAGTATCTGATATCACCCAATATAGGTGAGGAACTTAGACCTTTGTCAAAGATTGCATCAGGCGGGGAACTTTCAAGAGTTATGCTTGCGCTTCAAGGCATTTTTGCAAAAGTAGACAAAATCCCTGTTCTTGTCTTTGATGAGATAGATGCCGGGATTGGCGGCAAGGCTGCTGACACGGTAGGGCAGAAGCTGAGGGGTCTATCGTCAAATCATCAGGTAATATGTGTAACACATCTCCCTCAGATAGCATCATATGCTGACAGGCACTTAAAGATCGGGAAAAAGGTCAAGGGAAAAAGAACAACAGTTGAAATCAGACAGATAGAAAAAGATGAAAGAACCGTAGAGATTGCCCGAATGCTGAGTGGTGACAGTTCACAAGTATCAATTAAGCATGCAAGTGAAATGCTTAAACTAAAGGAGAGAGGATCCAAGGATTCTAGTTAACTGCGTTATTTGTTATATGTTATTAGTTACCTGCCTGCCGGTAGGCAGGTTCGTATCAACCAATAACCAATAACCAAAAATCTTTTAAGTATGAAAGGCAAAATTGTTATTGATAGGGATTTATGCAAAGGCTGTGGTTATTGTATAACGGCTTGTCCTGAAGGACTTATAGTCCTTGATAAAGCTTTTAATACCATGAGTTATCATCCGGCCACTCCGGTTAATAGTGATAAATGCAACGGTTGCGGGCTCTGTGCCGTTGTATGTCCTGATATTGCGGTTGATGTATGGAGGGAGGAGAAACAAATGCAAAATGCAAAATGCAAAATATAAAATTATGGAACGAAAAAAAGTTAAAAAAGTCTTAATGGAGGGGAATGAAGTTCTGGCAGAGGCTGCTGTTCAGGCAGGATGTAAGTTCTATGCCGGCTATCCTATAACCCCCCAGAATGAGGTGCCTGAATATATGTCCTGGAGGATGCCTGAGGTTGGCGGCGTATTTATTCAGTCGGAAAGTGAAATCGCGGCAATAAATATGGTATTTGGTGCTTCTGCTACTGGTGCGAGGGCAATGACATCTTCAAGCAGTCCGGGCATAAGCCTCAAGCAGGAGGGCATATCATATCTTGCAGGTGCAGAGCTGCCCGCTGTAATAGCAAATATACAGAGGGGAGGACCGGGGTTGGGAAATATATCGGGAAGTCAGGCTGATTATTTTCAGACAGTAAAAGGAGGTGGACATGGTGACTACAGACTTCTTGTATATGCCCCTTGGGAACTCCAGGAGATGTGGGACCTTACCATGAAGGCTTTTGACAAGGCAGATGAGTATAGAAATCCTGTAATGATTCTTAGTGACGGCATCCTGGGACAGATGATGGAGCCGTTGGTTCAAACTCCTTACAAACAGCCCAAGCTTCCTCCCAAAGACTGGGCACTTACAGGCTGTGAAGGCAGAGAGCCAAATGTTATCAAATCCCTCTGGATGGGAGAAGGAGTTTTGGAAAGAAGAAACCGGGAAATAAAAACAAAGTATGACAGAATGAAGAAGAAAGAAACAATTTGCGATTTTCTTTATATAGATGATGCCGAGTTAATTGTTGTAGCTTTTGGCACTGCCGCAAGGATTGTGTCCTCTGCAGTTAAAAGATTAAGAAAGAAAGGCTTTAAAGTAGGATTATTCAGGCCTGTAACACTGTTCCCGTTTCCTGAAAAAGAGATTGCCCTGCTTTGTAACAGTAAATCTTTAAAACTCGTGCCCAAGAGGAAATTTCTTGTAGTTGAAATGAATATGGGCCAGATGGTGGAAGATGTCAGGCTTTCAGTAAATGGAAAAACAAAGGTGGATTTCTACGGCAGGCCCGGTGGCGGTCTGATGACGCCGGAAGAACTTTACGAAGTAATCAAGAAATACGCTTAATATATTACGGTATTCTCGATTCTTTA
>JAZFSN010000083.1:0-3251 GCA_036446195.1 Thermodesulfovibrionia bacterium
AAGTCAAAAATTGAACCACTCTTCTCCGAACTGGAACTCTTGCACACCGATCTTGACAGCAAGACAAAAGAGTTTGAAGAAAAGCTCAACGCCGTAGAAATATAGCCATAGCATTGGTTTACAGAAAGATATTTTAGAATCAAAACTAAATGATACACCCTGCCCTACTGTTGAGCGACAATTAAAATTCCCGATGCATCGGATGAAGCCATGAACCACTAAAGGATTTATGACACTGCCGACCGACTCCGCCACAAAGCGTTGGCGGACAAGTCCTCCCCTGACAGGTTCCCTCTGCAAATTTCCTATCGGAAATTTAAACGCGAGGACAGGTCACAAATCAATACGGGGAGGACAAGACAAAAATCTATTTGACAATTATCTATATTATCGTATAAAATATATACAATCTAATTGAAAGGTGGTGAACCAGATTGGCTACAGTCTCTTATGTCAGAATTTACAAGACTGGCTTTGGTTGAGGAAATACTAAAAGCCTGGTCGAGGTTTTTTCGGCTGAGAAGTCTGTGCGGTCTGTGGTTCACATTATTAGCTCACTCCATTAGTTTATAGCTGCCTTATCAGTTTTTCCCGCTCAGATATCTTAAGCGACTTTCGAGTATATCGGATTTTATAAGTCTACCAGCCTGAAAAACCTATCAATTCTACGTTGCTTTTAAACTGTCGAAAAAAATTTAATTAAAAATTCACAGGAGGCAATGATGAAGACAAAAGTCAGCATATTGTTAATTCTTTTTTTGCTGGTAACAGGTTTATCATATGCAAAAGAGAGGCAGGGTATTGTGACATTTAAAATAAATCTAACTGCTCAAAAGGATTCAGACAGAGCAAGGCTGTGGCTGCCATATCCCCTTTCAGACGAACTTCAGAGGATAGAAGATGTAAAAATCAATGGCAATTTTAGTAGTACAGCAATATATCATGAGCCAAAAAGTGGAGCCATCTATCTTTTTAGTGAATGGCAGAGCGTTTCAGGCAAAAGGTCACTTGAGCTAAGTTTTAAGGTAAAGGCTGAAGAGAGAATGGTAAAAGATTTAAAAGATACAAACGCACCTATTCCGGATGAAATAAAAAAATACCTTAAGTCGAACTGGTGGATACCGACTAATGGAGAGATAAAAGAAATCGCTAATAAGATTACAAAGGACAAAAAAGGGATTCTTGAAAAGTCCAGAGCAGTCTATGATTGGGTTGTTGAAAATACACACAGAGATCCAAGAGTAAAGGGTTGTGGTCTTGGTATAGTTGAGCAGATGTTAGCAAAGCGCAGCGGAAAATGTGTTGACATAAGCTCAATATATATTGCACTTGCAAGGGCTGCCGGTGTGCCCGCAAGGGAGCTGTTTGGCATCAGACTTGGCAAAAAGGCAGAGGAGGACATCACAGGAGGTTTCCATTGCTGGGCAGAATTTTATCTGCCTGGCACTGGATGGGTACCGGTTGACCCTGCTGATGTAAGAAAGATGATGCTGGACAAAAACCTCAGTCTGGAAGAAGTAAAGCATTATAGAGAATATTACTTTGGCGCTGTTGATGAATACAGGATTGTCCTTGAGAAAAGTGGAAGGGGTTTAAACCTTTTACCTCTACAGGAAGCTGGTCCCTTGAATTATCTTATGTATCCCTATGCCGAGGTAGATGGAAAACCCCTTGATTATTTTGAACCAGAGGAGTTCAGTTACTCTGTTCACTTTCGTGAAATATAAGAGGCGCAAAAAGGCAAAAGAGCGGCAAACCTGCCTGACGGCAGGCAGGCCTGAGAACAGGGAATTATTTTTTAAATAACTTCAGATACTCGCCATATCCTTCTTTTCCCAGGTCTTCCTTTGGGATAAAACGGAGGGACGCGGAGTTAATGCAGTAGCGGAGTCCTGATGGAGCCGGGCCGTCATCAAAAACATGGCCGAGATGGGAATCAGCATACCTGCTTCTCACCTCTGTCCTTTTATAAAAAAGGATCCCGTCTTTTTTTTCAACAATATTTTCCGGCTCAAGCGGTCTGGTAAAACTCGGCCAGCCGGTGAGTGAATCATATTTGTCAAGAGATGAGAAGACGGGTTCTCCTGATACAATGTCAATGTAAATGCCCTGTTTTTTGTTATCCCAGTACTCGTTATCATAGGCGCGTTCTGTACCGTCTTCCTGGGTAACTTTGTACTGCAGGGGAGTTAACTTTTTCATGATTTCCTCTTTTGAAGGTTTCATGTATTTTTTATCTTCTCTTTTGCTTTTTTCCGTTTTTTTCTCCCCGCCCCATTTCTTTTTCAGATACTGGTCCCGCCCTGAGTTGAACCGGTAAATCTTGTAACGGATCGGATTCTTCCTGTAATAATCCTGATGATATTCTTCTGCACGATAAAAGGGGCCGGCAGGAGTAATTTCGGTTACGATGGATTTTTGAAATATCCCTGATTTGCTGAGTTCTTCTTTTGATTTTTCAGCAACTTTCCTCTGTTCTTCTGAATGATAAAAGATTGCGGTCCTGTACTGAGACCCCCTGTCTGCAAACTGCCCGCCCGGGTCAGTAGGATCAATTTGTCTCCAGAATATATCAAGAATCTCTGAATACGTTATTTTTGAAGAATCGTAAATAATCTCTACGGCCTCTGCATGTCCTGTCCTGCCTGAAGAAACTTCTTTGTAGGTTGGGTTTTCTCCGGTTCCTCCGGTATAGCCGGAGATCACTTCCTTTACACTATCGAGTTTTTCAAAGGGTGGTTCCATACACCAGAAACAGCCTCCGGCAACTGTTGCTTTCTCGAGTTTTGCATCTGCCAAGTAGCCTGATTGCATAAGCAGTAAAATAAATAACAACAAAAAGGGTTTCTTTAATCTTAGCAGCATAGTGTCTTTTATAAAGATAACTCATTTTATGTGAAATTCATATGATTTTAATCATATGCTCTATTTACTATAGTAAACGAAATAAGTAATGTTACATTTTTGTCGTGCTCCCGATGCTTCAGGATTCGGCATCTTTCCTTGTACCCCTGTTTTCTTTGTGAAAACAAAGTCCCCCTTGTTTCCTTGTGGAAACAAGGAAGGGGGAAAGAAGGGGTACCTTACGATTCATGCAATATCTTTTTTATCCGCCCTACTTCTCCACTTTCCAATCGAACTTTAATTCCATGTCGATGTGCAGGTGAATTCGTTAAAATATCTTTTACTGTTCCTTCCGTTAGTTTTTCTGTCCGTTGGTCAATCTTCAATACGATTGATACACGTAATCC
>JAZFSN010000084.1:0-3421 GCA_036446195.1 Thermodesulfovibrionia bacterium
GTCAAACAATTAAGAATTTCAGTAGCAGTAATATGCTAATTGTTAAAATCTACTGCACAACTTAAAAGTTACAAGTCGAATTGCAAGCTTGTAACCCATTGATTTTAAATGGTAGGCGGTGTCGAATGAAAACAGGGTAAAGGGTGTAAGGTCACAACCTTTAACCTTATTCCCTGCAGTTCAATGGAAGGCGATGTAGGTTTCGAACCTACGACCTCTGCCGTGTGAAGGCAGCGCTCTCCCGCTGAGCTAATCGCCCATAAAATCAGTTATCAGTTATTCGTTATTGGTTATTAGTATAACAGCTAACTACGTTTAACTATTAACTTGAACCTCGAACCAGCGAGTCAGATCGACCCTCAGTCTATAATCTAGCCTTTGACCTTCCCGACGTGTCGGGACCCGCCGAGGCGGAAGCTAATCGCCCGCATATTATTTTAGGCAGGACATACAGGATGTGCAATAAAAATAAATATAAAAAATCTTGTTAATCTCGAGGCGAGTCCCGAAGCGGGTCTCTGCGAAGGGTCGCTTCGACTTCGCTGAGAGTCGCTTCGACCTGTCAAAGTATTTTAAGAAAAACTTCTTGATTAAATCAATAAGCTGTCACACTCTTCCAGCTTATGATTACACAGATTTTGGAAGGATTACACAGATTTTCTTCCAAAGAATATTCAATCTGCGTAATCTGAATTTCAATCGGTGTAATCAAGGGCGGCAGTTTTTGACGCCCTATTAAATCAAATCCAATCCAATATTTCCCATTTCCTGTTTATTGTTTCTTAATTTCTCATTTATAATTTCCCTTGTGATATAATTGTCCCTATGCGAGTGGTAATAGTAGGCGCTGGAGAAGTTGGATTTCAGATAGCCAAATTTCTGTCTGCTGAAGACATTAATGTCGTGGTGGTGGACAAGTCCAAGGAAAAACTAAAAAGAATAACAGAGAAAATTGACGTTGCTGTTGTTGAAGGGGAAGGAGGGACTCCATCAGTACTTGAAGAGGCAGGTATAAAGGAGGCTGACATACTTCTTGCAGTCACAGATATAGATGAGATTAACATGATTGCCTGTCTTGTTGCCAACGTTATGTTCAGTGTACCCAGAAATGTTGCAAGAATCAGAAACCTTGATTATATAAACAATGAGAAGCTTCTTGAAAAGATAGGGATAGATCCTGCTATAAGCCCCGAAGTTGAGTCAGCAAAGGCTGTTGTAAGGCTGCTTGAGATTCCTTTTGCTGCTGATGTTGAAGATTTTGAAGACGGAAAAGTAAAGATTATTGGTTTTAAAATCCCCTCTGGTTCAAAATTTATAGGTAAGGCCCTTAAAGACTTTAACCTTACTGATCCAAAGATCCTTATCGGGGCAATCCAGCGCGGTGACGGGATTATTATCCCCTCCGGGAATGACATAATTAAAAAAGATGACATAATTTTTTTACCGGTTAAAAAAGAAGAAATCGGGGCTGTATGTAAAAGTATAGGCGGTGTTGAAGAACCCATTAAGGATATCATGATAGTTGGCGGTGGCAGGATCGGATATTATGTGGCAAAGACAATGGAGGAGAGGGATGTAAACATAAAAATTATTGAGAATGATACTGACAGGTGCAAATTTCTGCTTAAATCATTAAAAAGGTGCGTGATACTGCATGGCGATGGTTCAGACCAGAAATTAATGGAAGAAGAAAATATCAGTGATATGGATATATTTGTCGCCTTATCAAATAACGAGGAGCTCAATATTATGGCATCATTGCTTGCCAAAAGTCTTGGGGTAAAAAAAGTTATCACTATAGTTAACAGACCTGACTATCTCCCGCTTGCCAATAATCTTGGTATCGAAGTGGTCTTAAGTCCTCGTATGATTACTGCCGGGACTATTTTAAGGTATGTCAGAAGTAGCAATGTCCTTTCGCTTACTGCCGTTGCCGAAGATAAGGCAGAGATAATAGAGGCTCAGGTCAAAGAAGGGTCAGTGCTTATAGGGAAAAACCTTAATGATGTTGAGTTTCCGAGCAATTCTCTATTAGGAGCAATTATAAGGGGGGATGATGTTATTATCCCTTCGGGAAGCGATAGTATTTTTGAAGGAGATAAATTGATTGTCTTCACACTTAAGGAGTCTGTAAAACAGGTAGAAAAGCTTCTTCAATGAATATTGCCATTGTCTTAAATCTTGTCAGTATTGTTCTTATATTCTCTTCAGTATTCATGCTCCTGCCAGTCATGGTTTCAGTTATATACAGGGGTCAGGATCTTCAAGCCTTATTTATATCTTTTTTACTAACGTTATTTTCAGGCATCCTGCTCTATTTTGTTACTAAAAGCCAGAAAACAATAGAACTGAAACACAGGGACGGCTTTGCGGTTGTGACTCTGGGATGGCTTGCCATGTCTTTCTTCGGGTCCTTACCTTATCTATTATCCGGCACCGCTGAGTCCTTTACGTATGCTTATTTCGAATCTATGGCAGGCTTTACAACCACAGGGGCATCTGTTTTCGATAACCTGGAGGGTATGCCAAAAGGCATCCTCATCTGGAGGAGCCTCACGCAGTGGATGGGCGGTATGGGCATAATTGTTTTTTCAATTGCAATTCTTCCCATGTTGGGTGTTGGAGGTATGCAGTTGCTTAAGGCAGAGATGCCTGATATAGGCGTTGAAAAATTGAAGCCAAGAATTATAGATACTGCAAAATCCCTCTGGTACATTTATGTGGGGCTTACAGCTGTTCTGGCAGTGCTTTTGTATGTTTCCGGAATGAACCTGTTTGATGCTGTATGCCATGCCTTTACAACCATGGCTACTGGCGGATTTTCAACAAAAAGCAGCAGTATTGCATATTTTCAGAGTGGTTATATAGAGGTAATTATAACGATCTTTATGTTTTTATCATGCATCAGTTTCTCGCTCCATTTTTATGCCTTGCGAGGCAAATTATCACGATTTGCAAAAAGCAGCGAGTTTAAATTTTACTGTTCGGTTATTGTTGTATCTATAATTATTATTACTTTAAACATTAAGGCATCTGAACACTTTTCAATCTTAGATGCCTTACGATATGCCTCTTTTCAGGTTGTCTCAATTATGACAACAGGGTTTACAACTGCTGATTATGAGGTATGGCCTGTGTTATCCCAGATGCTTCTGCTCTGCCTTATGTTTTTTGGCGGCATGATAGGTTCAACGGGAGGAGGCTTGAAACATGTGCGGGTTCTTCTTATGTTTAAACAGGCATACAGGGAGCTTTACCAGTTAATCCATCCGCATGCACTTACAGCAGTAAAACTTGATGGAAAGAATGTTCATAAGGAGACACTTGGTGGTGTATGGGGGTTTTTATTCCTGTTTGTTTTAATTGCGGTAGTTGCAACACTGTTTATGTCGGCCTTGGGAATAGATATGATAACCTCTGC
>JAZFSN010000085.1:0-2386 GCA_036446195.1 Thermodesulfovibrionia bacterium
GAAGTTGGCACTACACGCTCCTATAAGGAGATGATGGGCAAATATACAGCACTGCCTTTTGTGAAAAAAGAATCCCTTGACCTTGACCGGTATGTAACAAATAAGGCTCTGGATGGACTATTTCATATAGTAGCACAGGAAGAAAAAAAAATCAGAACTGACCCCGCAGCGAGAGTTACAGAACTTCTTAAGAGAGTGTTTGGGAAATAATTTCTGAATTTCGAGTTATCACACCAGTTATGTTTACTCAAAACAAATGTTCGCAAATTAGTAAAAAGCCAATGTAAATGAATAGGTAAAATACATTTCTGTTAAAACCACATTTTAGTAAATATAATAAACGACTATAAAAGTCTATCGGCATTTTTTGGGACATAGAAAGTTATTGACAAATAAAATATTCTGTGCTAAAGAGAATATGAATGTAGATTTATTTGGTCAAAATCAACTTTCCAGAAAAAACTAAACTCTCTGTAAGAAGGAGACAGAAAGCGTCTGGGGGCTAAAGTGAAGATGTCCCGAACTTGGGGGATTTAAAATAGTAGTTTAAATGTCAGAGAGGAGGTATGGACATGAAACACAGGGTGTTAAGAAATGTTTTTTTTGCATTATTCATTTTATTAACAAGTTTCATGCTTGGATGCGCAGGTATTGTATATGCTCCAAAGGGAGTTTTATTGTGGTATCCCGAGGAATTGCCAACAGCAGACACTGCGGTTGAAAATGCACGTCAGGAAGGTAAGGAGTCCGGATGTCCTGAAGAATTTTTAAAAGCTGAAAAAATGAGGGATACTGCATATGAGATTTACTGGCAGTGCAGGACAACGAAAGCAATTAAGATGGCCATGGAAGCAAAGAGATTAGCGGATTCCCTTTGTCCACAAAAAGCAGTAGCAGCACCACCGCCGCCACCGCCTGCTCCAAGGGTCATTGACAAGTTAACGGTACATGTTAATTTTGACTTTGATAAATCAAAGATAAAACAACAGGATTCCCAGAAATTGAACGAGGCAATTGAATTTATCAAAAAATACCCTGATGCCAGAATTGTTGTAGAAGGACATACTGATAGTATCGGTACTGAGGAATACAATCAGAAACTTTCAAGTAGAAGGGCAAAAGCTGTAAAGAAATATTTTATCACCAACGGTAATATTGACGAATCCAAAATTTCGTCCGTGGGTTATGGTGAATCACGTCCTATAGAGACGAACAAAACTCATAGCGGCAGATATCAAAATAGACGTTCAGAAATCTTAATATTATCTGAATAGTGTTAACAGTTCAGCTGAGGCAATGCACTATGCACTGCCTCAGCTGATTAGATTGTCAAATTACGTAAGAGTGTTTTCTGCGTGTTATATTTACTTTCACTTTTAAAGTATTAGTTATCGGGTTACTTTTCTGCCTGACAATCCTTTGTGTAATAGACAAAATGAATAGTACTTTTTGTAATAAAGACCTTCAATATAAAAGGTTCTTCTCCCATTTAGTAATCTTTTTCTCTTGACCCCATGCCTACCGCAGGCAGGCTCGATTCCTTGAATCCTCGAACCCTTATTTTATTGTGTCTATGTCTTCATTGCTACGGTAAGCGCCATCCCGAGATAAAGCAGGGCCTCGACGTCGAGGAATTCTGTGGCTGTTGAATCCAAAAGCACTTTGCAGTCAGGCTCAAAGTCTTCTTCTCGAGGCCGGAGAAGGATAAGAAATGGAATCCTGGGCAGAGGATCTACTCTAAAACTGTATTTTGCTGAAAATCCCGTTACCTCTTCAGCTCCTGTTTCATTAAGTTTTTTTAGGAAAGCGGCTTTATTTTCATCAAATATCCTTGCAAGGGGAGCCTCGCAGATATCCTTAAAACCTGCCGCCCTGAGTAAACCGTTCTTTAAATCCCTGAACGCAGTCCATTTACCTGATAGGGAACTGCTTCCGGCATTTTTTATATACATAAGAATAAGCAGTTTGTCCCATATTCCGGGTGCCTCCTCAAAAACCGAGTGGCTTAAAAATACCTCTTTGCCCATGTACTTTATCTTTAGCAAACCATTCTGAACCTTTGCGCCGATACATTCTGCTATGGATGAAAAATCTACCTGTGAAATCTCCTGAAAAAGTTCTGCAAGCCGTTTTTCTTTCCAGTCCCCTGCATAAGACCTGCCTGTTCGGCAGACAGGAAGCATGCTGTCAATTTCCTTTCTTAACTGTTCAGTCAGTCTGGAACATTCTGCAATCGCCTGCTCTTTATTTAAGACTTTAATCGCAAAAGCCATGCAGGTCTTTGCCGGGCAGTCCCCGCAGTTTATACGGGGAAGTCGTTTATAAATTTCAAGCGGATTCATGTAAATTTTGTTATTTGTTATATGTTAATTGTTACCTGCCTGCC
>JAZFSN010000086.1:0-12472 GCA_036446195.1 Thermodesulfovibrionia bacterium
GGCAGGCAGGGGAGAGGGAAGAACATATAATTGATATTCCCCCCTATTTTTTAATGATTCCGTATGCTAATTTGTAGTATAATAAAATATGCCAAAGAAACCATTAAAAAAGACAAATCCTTATCTGAGGAATCAAAAAAAATATGAGACTGCGCTAATTACCAATGTAGTAACCTCTTCTGCGGTTGAGTCTATTCATGTAAGACCAGCAAAACTCTCAAAAAAGAGTATTAAATCTTCTCACCGGATTTAGGTTTCAAAGTCCTTTCGATTATTTGACCGAATATTTTTTTCATAGGTTTATAATCCTTGTCCAATCCGATATTTATTGCTGAAAAGTATTCTTTTCTCTTTCTCCCTGTAATATCTGTAAAATCAAGGATTGGCAGACCGGCTTGAGATGCCATAATTGTTGAAAGTATTCTGGCTACTCTGCCGTTACCCTCTCTAAAAGGATGAATAAGAACCAGTTCAACATGGACCTCTGCCAAAGCCTGAGCAACCCTCTCCAAAGACTTAAAAATACATGGTGTATGTTTTCTCAGAAAATCTTTTTCATATTCTTCCATCAAAAAAGGTATTTGCTTTGCAGCAGCGAACGGAAAATCGCCTTTGCTTACATTAACCTGTCTGTACTCCCCTGCCCATTCGTAAATTCCACCAAGCCAAACTTTGTGCATCTTTTGTATGTCAGCTTCTTTAAACCGGTGTTTTTTACTGTAAGTACCAAGGAGTTCATCAATAGCATTTTTTAAAGCCTTAGTCTCTACTTCATCTATCTCTCTTTTTCTCTTTATCCCCAATAAGTTTTTAAGCACACGGCCTTGAGAGCCAGACTCAAATTGAGCTTCAATCAAACCCGATGCGTCATAGCGTTTAAATTTTTTCATAACAATTTTTTTAATAACTTTTCTGTGTCTTTTTCTAAGAATACTTCCAGCTTTCCGCCTGTCCATTAAACAGCCTTCATTGTAATGAAAAAACCAGTATTCGGCAACTTTAATTATCAGAGGGTTCCCGTAAAGCTTTGCTACGGGACAGGTAAGGGTTTTTTTATTGATTTTTTGCAGAGTTACCCCATTGATTATTAATGTTCCCTGTAAGGGGGCATTAAATAATCACGGGCGCCCTTCTTTCCCCCTTTATAAAACTTAGTAACTAAGTTTTTCAAATGAGAAGTAAAACAACATTATCACATTGACCTGCTTTATTTTGCAAAGTGAAAGTCAGCAGGTCTTGCATTTTCTTGGGCGGCAAGTGAATGCACAGCTAACGTACAGCGAATACAATAAAAAGTAAATTCCATACTTTCCAAAACTTTCTTTAGGAAGTTTGAAAAGAACCGCGGGTATGGGGTGCGTAACTCCACAAACTTCTATGGTCGCCCCCAATTATCGAGATCGGAACTCGATAATTTTAGTCCAGCATAAAATCCTGGATTAACTCAGGCCATACCTCTTTATCCTTCTGGCTAAAGGGGACGGTTCTATTTTTATCCTGTTCACTACTCTTTTCCCCTCCTAAACCCTATCTTCTTTTTCTTTGGTTCCGTCGGAATCATTAACCCCGTTAGAGATAGGAACCGCTTGAGCCTGTTTTTTATGTAGCGTTTTCCCATCCCTGATTTTAAATATTTCTCTCTGGCTGTAGCATCTTGCTCATTTAAGCAAGCCTCATAATAAATAAGCTTAAATGTGCCTCTGTTTCTTGTTGAGGTAATATGTCTTGAACTATGCTCTTTTAAGCGGTTCTGTAAATCACTTGTGAATCCTGTATAGAATCGCTTATCTTTTTCACTTTGAATTACGTAGGTATAGTACATAGCTCGCAATCTCTAACGGGGTAAAGCTGTCGTATCGCGTCGAAGACAACCCTGAACTGTGCATCGTATTTCTTTTCAAGATTATCAAGCCGCCTGGCAAGGTCTTTATGTGATGCTATCATTTCCCGTAACTTCACAAAAGCTCTTATGATATGAATGTTGGCCTCAATAGCTCTCTCGCTATTTAAAACAGATGAAAGCATGGCAACCCCTTGTTCGGTAAAAACATAAGGTTGATAACCTCCAAGATGCTTCCGTGAAGGTATCGCATTTTGCGATACCATGATTTCAATCTCTTTTTTGTTTAGCTGAAACATAAAGTCCCCGGGAAAGCGCCTTATATTC
This sequence comes from Thermodesulfovibrionia bacterium, assembly GCA_036446195.1. Classification (GTDB taxonomy): domain Bacteria; phylum Nitrospirota; class Thermodesulfovibrionia; order UBA6902; family BMS3Bbin08; genus JAZFSN01. Next base: position 2,168 of record JAZFSN010000086.1, read on the forward strand.
CGTTTAACCTGTTCTCTTAATCTTGTAGGTTTTACGACATATAGCATCGCAAGGTCTTTATCAAGCATAACCTTATGGCCGCGGACTAAATATATCTTTTTCTCAATAGTTTCAATTGTAATAATTGACTTCATAGATAATATTCCCGCCGGTCACCCAAACGAATAATTCTGTTCAGGTAGTCTATTCTTTTCTTGTATGCCTGCATTTCTTTTTCATACTTTTTTCTCTGTTCCAGCTTCCTCGATATTTCCTGTATTTCTTCCTTTGATATGTGTTTATTTACGACTTTCTTACCGTCCCGGTATTTCAGATAGTAGTAAGAATACACCCTGTCCTTATATCGTTTTTTTCTTTTATTTATAACGCCCTTGGGAAGTTTGGATACTGATTTCTTCAGGCCGTCAAGCATCTCCTGACATCGCTTAAGCTCATCATGGAGCATGCCACTTATGACCTTATCTTTTTCCACCACTTTCATTGTTTTATTATCTCTTTTGTGGTGGAAAATTGCAAGGCCCCGATGAATCCCCGACAAGTTAATACCACCCCGTAAGCTTTGCAATTCTGCTAAAGCTGAGACTACAGGGCAGGCGGGACAGGCGGGATCTCCGCATAGCTCCGACGGGCAAGCGCTCCAAACCTAAATTATCAGTCCACCTCAATTATCGAGATCGGAACTCGATAATTTTAGTCCAGCGTAAAATCCTGGATCAACTCAGGCCATACCTCTTTATCCTTCTGTAATTCCCTTAAAAACTCCCGGGTATAACGCCTGTATGCGGTCTCGCCTCCAACGCTTTTCAGAACAAAATCCCTCTTTGTTACCGAGGGAAAATTCTTTTTGCCAATATAATCCGGAAAACTGCTCCACTTATACTTTTCCAGAAAACTAAATGCTTCACGCCACGAAGCAATGGCTTTGTTCCCCGTTATGCCCAAAGGATTCAGATGAATATAGTGAGGCAGATATTGAAAATACTCATCCCTTTTAGCCATAACAGCCTTGAACCTACCTTGAAACAGTCCACCTATCCTCTCATATTTTTTATTGAAATACATAACATACCCGATACAGACTTTCTGCATAAATTTTGCGATACCGCCTGCTTTTCTCTGCCTGAGCAGCAAATGGAAATGGTTCGGCATTAATGTAAAGACAAGAATATCCACAAGGCATTTTCTCATTTCTCTATTCTTACGAGGCTGCCCGGGTCTCAAACCAGTTATTTTGGGGTCAAAATAATACCTGGAATTCAGTACCGGTATTTCATCATTTAATTCAAAAAGATTATGGATAAAACGATAATAATCCTGATTATCCAGAAAAATGGACCTTTTCTCTACCCCGCGGTTAAAGACATGATAAATACCGTTATCAACAAACTGTAATCTCCTCATCTGTTTATTCCCCCTTGAGATTAATGCAATAGGCAATTATCGAGTTCCGATCTCGATAATTGTGACAATTACCATATTAACGGAAAAACCAATATCCGGCAACTTAAACTTTTAGTAGGGGAGCTTGTCCGGGGTGCAGGGGAAAGATGAAGGGGTTTTTTGTTTAATTTTTTGTGGGGTTCGGATATGCTGGGGATAGATATTCCTATAGCAGTTAAATATAAAATAAAACCGTCCCTTTGTTTATTTACCTGCTAACTTAAAAAGTAATTCTGAGGCTTTAAAAGCTTAAATCCAATAGAGTGTCTGTGTCGACCACGATACTTATACTATGTTCCTGTGTCTCTTTGTCGAATGTTGAAGCCACCACAGTATAATCTTCCACTGGCAACAGAGTCTCATATAGAGCACCGTTTACAACATTAATTGATTTTATTTCAATCTCTTCTTCACTACCGTCAATCATCACGCTTTGTCTAACGCTAATCGTCACATGCTGTTCAGCACTGCCATCTGTAATATCTACCGTACCTGTTAAGTTGCCTGTTAAAGCAGTGTTGAGAGATAAGTCATTTTCAAAAGTAGAGTTGGATTCTGTTGTGACCTTTTCATACACTGGTATATATCCATCTGTATAAGCAACAATGTTGTAAGTGCCTGGAAGCAGGAAAAGTTTATACTCTCCATTTTCATCTGTAATAGTTGATGCTTCAATAACCACTTCGTCCTTTTTGTCAACAGCATCCGGGTTATATATCTGGGCAGTAACTAATACCCCTTCCAGTAATTCCAAGCTCCCTGCATCTGTAATGATTCCGCTGACTATAGAGTTCTCCTGGGTACCAATGACCTTGATTGTAGGTTTTAAAAGCCATTTCCCGCTTTTCCCAGCTTTTACTATGGATTTTGATGCATCAAAATCTAAGATCAACTCAGTAATCTCACCTTCATTTATATCGAAGCCATGAACTATTTTTATGCCGGTATTGTATCCACTCGGGATTTTCAATTCCTTCGTCTCGTTATCACTCTGGATAATATAATTGGCATATGGATGCAGCTCAGAGAGGATATTAATCCCATCATCCGGAGTATCACCAATGATCAATCGCATCTGTGTATAATGACCTGCTTCCAACTCTGTTATGCCCAAGTTTTCCTTTATTCCGTTAACCAGTTCTAATAAATTAAATGTTTTATTAGGGGTTGCTACTACTTGCCATCCGTTTTCAGGTTCACCATCAGCCATATGGACTTGAACTTCTTCTATTGTTACATATGCGGCTTTATATTCGTTTGTAGTTGCATCTGTAAGGCTTAGAGAAAGCGTTCCTGTCCCTTCTATAGGTAATGTTGAACCCGCAGTTGAATTTGATCCACTTCCGCCACAACCTATGAGAATTAATATGAGAGACGAAAAAAACAACCAATTCCATAAATGCAATTTTTTCATATCCTGCACCTTCCTTTCGTCTATAAGATATTTAAAAAAATCCAATTAGTATGTGATATAATAATACCTATTCTAATGAGCATATTCAGTGATATAAATCACAATACCTTTATCATCCATTTAAATATGTTAGATGTAAAGTCTTATACGGATTATCGTTTCAAAACAAACAGGCAAGGGAAATTTAATCTCGTATCGGTTGCTTTCTCACTGTAATCCTTAATATTTCATTCTATTTGTGTCATTGATAAGTAGGTGGAACAAACAATCCCAATCATTGATTTCCTCTGATGAATTGAGACAACTTTGGGAAAGTTTGGTTGAGTCGCGGCAATAATTTAATCAAGTCAGCTTAGCAGGCAAGTTTAACTGCAAATTTTCCGCTAAATATCCCCTTGAATTCCAAAAACAGCGAAAAAGATACCCGACTCAGCTGTTTTTTTGTGTTTAGAGGGTTAAAGCCCAAAAAGCAATTTCCTATCATTCATGGGAGGTGCGCACCACTGGGCTGAACGACTGCCGGACAGACGCGCTGCGTTCCGCCGGGGCCTTCCGCCGCGTCAGGGGTACAGCCGATGGGACAGAACTCCAGGACAAAGACACCGTTTTGTGCGAATGCTCCCTCCGGCCCTGCCGCACATGCGGCTGACGGGCAACCTTGGTATCGCGAGACGGTTTGGGCGCGTGATAATCAAAGCCCGCAAGTGTTCTCCGCTCAACATTCTTACCGAGAACACGTGCAATATTTAGGACCATGTCCCTGTCTTCAGCCGTTACGAACGTAAAGGCATCACCGTTCTTCGCGGCCCGGCCGGTTCTGCCGATTCGGTGAGTGTACGCGTCGGTTGTATCCGGCATGTCATAATTAATGACATGCGATATGCATGAGACATCAATGCCCCGAGCTGCGATATCGGTCGCGACCAGTATCTGGTACCTGCCGCCACGAAACCCGTCAAGTGCTTCCTGCCGCCTGGTTTGCGAAAGGTTTCCCTGCAGTGACGCCACGCGGTACCCGTCCTTCTGGAGGATCTGCCCGACGCGTTTCGCCCGGTGCTTGGTGCGCGTAAAGACAAGGACCGACTCAGAATCGATATCCCTCAGCAGTGCACAGAGAAGCCCTGTCTTCAGGTGCTGACTTACCGGGTAAAGGGCATGCGCTACCGTATTGAGAGGTTTCGTGTGATCGATCTGGACCGAGACAGGGTTCTTCATCACATCACTGGCGAGCCGCCTGATATCGTCAGGCATGGTGGCTGCAAAGAGCAGTGTCTGCCGCTGTGACGGTAAGTGCTTGATGATTCTCCGTATGTCAGGGAGAAATCCCATATCAAGCATGCGGTCAGCCTCGTCCAGCACCAGTACCTCCAGGTTCGACAGGCTGATCGTGCCCTGGCTGATGTGGTCAAGCAGGCGGCCTGGACATGCTACAACAATATCCACACCGGCACGGATCTTTTGAATCTGCGGCTTGATACTCACCCCGCCGTACACCGAGACACTCCGTAAGCGGGTCTTCTTTCCAAAACTGCAGGCCGCCTCATGAATCTGTTCCGCGAGCTCACGGGTCGGCGCAATGATGAGGGCACGGATACGTCTGCCCCGGGACTGTATCAGCCGGTTGAGAATCGGCAGGACAAATGCAGCAGTCTTGCCGGTGCCGGTCTGGGCAAGCCCCATAACATCGCGTCCATTGAGCGCATGCGGGATCGCCTTGGCCTGAATAGGTGTTGGTGTTACAAAGCCGGCAGATGAGACCCCGGCCATAATTGTGCTGTCTAAATCAAACGCTGTAAATTTCATAATCTCCTTTTTCCTGTTTCAAGACGAAAAAAAACTCCGGTCGTATTCCGGAGCTTCATGGGGGCAAATTTCATCCGAATACAGCTTAGTTTTGTAAGAATAACAACTCAGGAGAGGCAATGTCAAGTTTATCCGCCTCAGGCGTGGCCTGCCAGCCTCAAGTGGGTAGTCCCCATCCCGAACAGCACCGTTGTCCAAGAGGCTCTGAAAATTTGACCCCTTTTCCCTTTTATGTTCTGTTATACTGTTTCGATTATGAGAAAATTTCCTCAGCTATCAGATGGACACGGAAGTTTGAAAAACATTCAGGTCCTTCTCAATGACCACCCCACCCTGTTAACCAGCCTTATTAAGAAAAAACTGGATATTAAATCAAACGAGATTGAATGGGTCTCACCTCTGAAAGATGATGAATATTCTGAATACAGGGACAATGATTTTTTAGAAAGGCTGGGGATAAGTGAATTAAAGGTACCCCTAAATCATTTCTGGCCTAATAATGGTCCGCAGTGGGATGCACTTGGAAAAGGCGATAATGGGGAAGTTTTTCTTGTCGAGGCAAAAGCACACGTTGAAGAGATTATATCAAACTGTGGAGCTAAATCACCAAAATCCCGAAAACGTATCCAGAGGCGTTTTAAAGAAACAAGAGAGCTCCTGAAATGTAAGACGTCAATCGACTGGACAACCGGATTTTATCAATACTCAAACAGAATCGCACATCTTTACTACCTACGGCACCTAAATAAAATAAACGCATATCTCGTTTTCGTTTACTTTGTGAACGATACTACCCATATTCCAACGTCGTTTGAGCAATGGCAGGGGGCTCTTCAGATAGAGAAGAAAATGCTGGGGCTGAATAGACACAGGTTTCAGAAATATATTGCAGATGTCTTTGTGCCTGTCCCGCCTGCCCCGTAGTCTCAGCTTTAGTAGAATTGCAAAGCTTACGGGGTAGTTATAACTTTCGGGAATTTGAAAATTTAAGGGGGTTGTGAATGCCTGCTGATTTATAAAATTGTCTGATAGTTTTCGTTGCATTGAAATTACGGCCCCAAATCTTTATTCCGTAAGACTTGAAAAAACTTTCGACCTGGCGGCGGAACCGTATAAGAGTTACTGATCGTGGACTTTTTCTCAGGGCCTTTCCCCAGGTTTCTGCCAGTCTTGTTGGTGAAATCTTTGTTTTACGGAAAACCTGTATCATGTCCTTAATATCCGGATCTATAAACCGCGTCACTTTGCCAATAGACCAAATTGCCGGATTAAGCACTGAAAGGGTTAGATTGCCATATTTTTTTAAAAACTTTGTGTTATTTCTGTAGTTAAGCAGAGTAATCATGCCCCATCGATCGATGTCCTCAGCATAGTTGGCCTGGATCCCGGTTTTAGATATTGCCTTCCTGACAGCAGCATGAAATTCCTTCCATGCAGATTCTCCAGGCCTTTTCATCTCAACGGCAAAGTCAATGTCCACACTCGGCCGTACGCTGCCCAATATGGTGCCTGCGGCCGCACCGGTCAGGATAATCATGGCCTCTTTCTTAAACTCAGCAGCCAGGATTTTGAAAAAAAGGTCTATTTGTTGACGATCCATTGTCTTTCCGCCCGTTCCAATGTTCTATTAACAAGACTGTTTATCGTTTCTATTGAAAACAACGCGCGTAAATAGAGCCACGCCCTGGTACTTTTTCTCGTAGGTATGGGGAGTTTGCTTTGGTGATTTCGCGCACTGTGGAGACCGCATCGGAGGATTTCTTTTAATAAGTCATAAATTAGATGTTCAGCAGGATCTTTAGGTGGGAATCCTTGAACAACTGAACGAGCTATTCGCTCCATAGCTTCCCGTGAAAAATCTTTTTTATAATTATCACATTTCGGCGGCTCGCCGTTGACGAGTGTCCCCGGTAACACATCAAGTGCATTCGCCAGCGACCGGATGGTAGACAGGGTGACATCCCGCTTTCCCTTCTCGATGTCCGATAAATTGGGACGGGGAAGGTTAGACAGGATCGCTAACTGTTTTTGAGAAAGTGATCTGTGTAATCGCCAAAGGAGAATGTTTTCGCCAAAAGTTATCATGATATAATTGTAGTAAATATACTACATATTGTCAAATAATTTTTTATAGTTCTAAAAGCCTTTCTCACTATAAACATTATTTCTCAATTTTTTACCTGCCCTGTACTCAAAGCCATAAATTCTATGTAGTTTATAGCAAAGTAGTATAGGGAAACTTGTACTGAGTTAAATCGAAGTATATTGGCGCCTGTCCCGCCTGCCCCGTAGTCTCAGCTTTAGCAGAATTGCAAAGCTTACGGGGTAGTTATAACTTTCGGAAAAGGAAAATATTTTTAAGTTTGTAAATAATAAAACTTGACCCATTTCCCCCAGGAACTTATAATTCAAGCTCGCCCGCCTACGGTGGGACTTGACCCCAAATTTCTGGTAGCGCATAATAAATGTCATGTTTTAATGAGATTAACTTGTATGAAACAAGTCAATATATCTCTCAGTAAATCTTCTTTTATCAGAGGCCTTCAGTGCCGAAAATCCCTTTATCTTCTCAAACACCACCCTGAATTACGAGACGAAATTTCAGAGGCACAGCAAGCCATATTTCAAAGTGGTATAAACGTAGGTATTTATGCCCAAAAACTCTTCCCTGGCGGAGTTGAAATACCATTTGATAAAGGATCTCTTTCAAAACAACTTGCCCTTACTAAATCAGAAATTAAAAAAAGGACTAAGACATTATATGAGGCTTCATTTCTTCATGATAATGTTTTTGTTAAAGTTGATATTGTGCATAAAGATAAGAGAGGATGGGCGCTTTATGAAGTTAAGAGCTCAACAGGTGAAAGAGACGTGTATTTAGATGATGTTGCTGTGCAATATTATGTTTTAAAAGGCACAGGACTTCCGGTTTCTAAAGCCTTTATAGTACATATAAACAATAAATATGTAAGAAAAGGCAAAATTGAGATAAAAAAGCTTTTTAAGATACTTGATGTTACCAAAAGAGTAGAAGCTAAACAAGACTTTATTAAAGGAGAACTTGCAAAACAGAAAAAAATGCTTAAAGGTGATATACCTCAGATTGATATTGGCAAATACTGCAGTCAGCCCTATGAATGTGACTTTCAGGGACACTGTTGGCAGCATATACCAGAGAATTCAATATTTGATCTAAGGGGGAGGGGGGTCAATAAGTTTGACCTATATAAACAGGGAATTGTACATCTAAAGAACATTCCTTTGGATAGTTTAAATCATCATCAGGGAATCCAGGCTCATGCAACACTTAAAAAGAAAATTCTTGTGGATAAGGGTGAGATTAAGAAATTTATTGATTCGTTGTGGTATCCACTGTATTTTCTCGATTTTGAAACTTTTGATTGCGCCATCCCGCCTTATGATGGCCTGCGTCCATACCAAAAGGTGCCTTTTCAATATTCACTGGATTATTTAGAAAAAAAAGGCGGCAAGATCGGGCATCATGAATATCTGGCACCTCCAAACACAGATCCAAGAAAGGAAATTATTGCCAGGCTTATTAAGGAAATTCCTCAGGATGCCTGCGTTTTGGCATATAACATGTCATTTGAAAAGGGAGTATTAAAGCAGCTTGCAGAATGGTTCCCTGAATACATGGGAAAAACCGACAGAATTATATCAAACATAAGAGATCTTGCAGCCCCTTTTAAGAGCAAGGACTATTACCATTATAAGATGAATGGATCATTTTCCATAAAAAAAGTGTTGCCTATACTCGTGCCAGAATTAAGTTACGATGATATGGAAATATGTGAAGGGGGTATGGTTTCAGAGGCATATATGACGATGTGCCAATCAGCTGACCCGTCCGAAGTAGAACAGATCCGTAAGGGACTTCAAGAATATTGCAGGTTGGATACATTGGGGATGGTTAAGATTGTGAAAAAGTTAGAAAAAGTTTGTTAAAAATCGAATGCTTTTAAACATATAAACAACAATTTCCAGAAAGTTCAGAAATCTTATAGTTCAAGGCCCGGCCCGGTTTATAAAAGGACATAAAATAGTGCATGAAACATTATCCTTATACGAATTGAACCAACTTATCAAATCTGTTATTAATACCTCCCTGCCCGAGAGTGTTCTCGTTACCGCAGAAATAGCATCACTTGATCTCAAGAACCATTGTTACCTGACTTTAGTGGACAAAGATGAAAAAACCATTACAGCTGAGATGAAAGCTGTTATATGGGCTAATAGATATAAATCACTATCTGTTGAGTTTAAAAATGCAACTGGAATTGAACTTACTAAAGGAATCAAAATACTTTTTGAAGCGTCTGTGAATTTCCACGAAAGATATGGTCTGAAACTTACTATCCACAACATAGACCCTGCCTATACTCTCGGAGAATTAGCTATTAAAAGGAAAGAGATTTTAGAGAGGCTTATAAAAGAAGGGTTGAAGGATAGAAATAAGTCATTAGAATTTCCTCTCGTTCCCCAGAGAATAGGGATTATATCATCCCCTACATCTGCAGGCTATGAAGATTTACTGAGTCACCTAAAAAATAATCCATATGGATATAAATTCACATGCAAGCTTTATGAGACACTAATGCAAGGTGATAAAGCAGAAGAGTCAATTATACGTACCCTTAATCAATGTATGGATGACTCTGTTTATTTAGATGTTATTGTAATGGTCAGAGGCGGGGGGGCACAGCCTGATTTACACTGTTTTGACAGCTATGAAATAGCTAAAACAATAGCCTCTTTAACTATTCCATTCATATCAGGTATAGGGCATGAAAGAGATTTTACAGTAGTTGATGAAGTATCAAACATAAGAGTGAAGACCCCTACTGCTGCAGCTGACCTGATTATCACAAGAATAAAAGATTTTGAAGATAGAATAGATTCATTAACTCATAGTTTAGTTCACGGGACTAATAAACTGACTTCAAACCTGAGAGAATGGCTTTCTTCTTTAACAAAAAACTTTGAGATCTCAGTTGGAAATAAGTTGCTTAACTATAACCACAGACTTGAAGTTTTTATTAAAGGGTTAATGCACTCATTAAAAATTATACAGACCGAACAACAAAGGCTTCAGTCCAGAGAAAGTAACATTAATCATCTAAATCCTTATAATGTTCTCAAAAGAGGTTACAGTATTACTTATAAGAATAACAAAGCTATTAAATCCATATCTGAGGCAAATATTGGAGATGTTTTAAAGACAACACTCTATAACGGTGAGTTAACGAGTAAAGTGGAAATCAAGCATCCTAAAAAATAAGGATGCTTGATTACACAGATTAAAAGACTCAGATTACACAGATAATAAGAATATTATTTTAGATGAAAGCAATCTGTGTAATCGTTTTCAGAGTCGGGGTAATCAGTGATAATAAATATTTATCACAGGAGGGAATAATGACTAAAACTCCAGGCTATAAGGATGCTATTGAAGAGATAGACCGCATTGTTGAGGAGATAGAAAATGAGACCGTAGACGTGGATGTATTGGCTAACAAAGTGAAGAGAGCAACTTTTCTTATTAAACTCTGTAAAGAAAAATTAAAAACAACAGATACCGAAGTTAAGAAAAGTTTAAAAATATTTGACGAGGAGAAACAGTAACAACC
>JAZFSN010000087.1:0-3082 GCA_036446195.1 Thermodesulfovibrionia bacterium
AGGTCAATCCTTCCTTCCAGAGGATGTGGCTGAGTCTTGGTTTTGTTCTTACGGCAACAGGAAAGAATGATGAAGCAAAAGAGGCCTTAAAAAAAGCATTTGAACTGGATCCTAATTCAGAGCCCGGGCTTGAGGCAAAGAAAACCCTGGGGCTTTTGAAGTGAAGCTCCCCGCCTACAAGGCGGGGCTTCCGAGCAAGGAATAATTATTTTTATTTATATAGCTGCCTTTCATCCCCGCTCACAGAGCGGGGCATTCAGGCAGCATCCTCGTAAATTTATAACAGTTTCCTGTAATAAGTCTTTTATTCTCACCTTTAGCATCTATCTTGCATTTGACTTTTCCCCTGATTTTTTATTATACAAATATGTTACACTCATCTCTTTCGAGAAAACTAAAATTATAGTGAGGTGTTCAGATAAATGACCGTTCAGAATTTAGAGTTTAAAACAGAGGTAAAACAGCTCCTCGACTTAATGATCCATTCCCTCTATACACACAAGGAGATATTCCTGAGAGAGCTTATTTCGAATGCTTCGGACGCTATCGACAGGGTACGGTATGAGGCACTGACCAACAGTGACATCATGGAAAAAGAAGGTGACTTAAAAATCAGGATTACAGCAGATAAAACTGCCGGAACACTGACGATAAGCGATAATGGTATCGGCATGACCAAAGATGAAATAATCGAGGAGCTCGGTACCATTGCCCGTTCGGGCACCAAGGAGTTTCTCGCAACACTGCAGAGCAAGGAAGCAAATGATAATCCTGAACTCATCGGACAGTTTGGAGTCGGTTTTTATTCCTCTTTTATGGTAGCAGATAAGGTTACGGTGGTCACAAGAAAGGCAGGTCTGAAAGGACAAAAAGGCACCAAATGGGAATCGTCTGCTGACGGGGTTTTTACGGTTGATGAGGAGGAAAAAGACCAGAAGGGTACTGACGTTATCCTGCATCTGAAGGATGACGAAAAGAAATACCTTGAAGAGTGGGAGATACGGGACATAATCAGAAAATATTCTGACTACATTGAACATCCCATTGTCATGGATATTGAGAGGGAAAAGGAAAGTGAACTGAAAAAAGGGGAAAAAGTCAAAATCACTGAAGAAGAGACATTAAATTCAAGAAAGGCAATCTGGCTCAAGGATAAATCAGAGGTATCTGAGAACGAGTACAATGAATTCTACAAACACATCTCACATGACTTTTCTGACCCGGCCAGGGCAATCCACTACAGAGTAGAGGGGACTTCAGAGTTTACTGCGCTTCTTTATATTCCATCAAAAATGCCTTTTGATATTTTCTACAAGGACTACAAAATCGGTCCCACCCTCTATGTAAAAAGGGTTCAAATAATGGACCATTGTGAGCAGTTAATCCCACTGTATCTAAGATTTATAAAAGGGGTTGTGGATTCCTCTGACCTGCCTTTAAATATTTCCAGAGAGATGCTGCAGGCAAACCGGCAGGTTCAGATTATCAACAAGAATATCACGAAAAAGGTCCTGGACGCACTGGATGATATGAAAAAAAATGAATATGACAAATACCTCTCATTTTATAAGGAATTCGGAAAGATATTAAAAGAAGGCGTTCATCATGATTTCTCAAGGAAAGAGATGATTGCCGACCTTCTCCTGTTCCAGTCAGTGCAAAAGCCTCCTGACACTTTCACAACGTTCAAACAATATGTTGACAGCATGAAAAAGGACCAGAAAGAGATTTACTTTATCACGGGAACATCACGTGATGAAGTGGTAAAATCCCCATATCTGGAGGCATTTAAAGAGAAAGGATATGATATTCTCATCATGCTTGATGAAATCGATGATTTCATTATGAGCGGTTTAAAAGAATATAAAGGGAAAAAACTGAAATCTGTTATTAAAGGTGATATCACGCTTGATGAGGAGGAAGAAGCTGATAAAAATAAGGCAAAGAAAAAGTTCAAGGAACTCCTTGAGCTTATGAAATACCAGTTAAAAGATGAAGTAAAAGATGTGCGTCTTTCAGGAAGACTGAAAGATACTGCATGCTGTCTTGTAGCTGAAGAGGGGGATCTTGACCCCCAGATGGAAAAACTCATGAAGGCAATGGGACAGAATGTTCCCGAAAGCAAAAGGGTTCTTGAGATAAACCCGTCACACCCTATTTTTGAAGCGATGAATGCGCTCTTTGCTAAAGAACAGAAGAGCATTGTGCTGGAAGAATATATTAAGCTCCTCTATGACCAGGCGCTCCTGCTGGAGGGGTCAAAGCCAAAAGACCTTGTTGCCTTTGCAAGCGCTGTTACAAAACTTATGGTTAAGAATGCTGAAAAGACAGAATCTTAAATTTTTTAGTCGTTAGGTCTCTGCTTCGCTATCTCATGGGCAAAGATTGCGCTGGCCATAGCGACATTAAACGAAAGTTGCGCTCCTCTCATGGGCAGAGTTATTTTTAAATCAAGATGTTTCTGTATGCCATAGCGAATCCCCTTGCCTTCTGCACCTAACACAAGGCAAAGAGGGAAAGGCAGGGAAACCTTATTGATATCCTGTCCACCTTCAACAACTGCACCCGCAGCCCAGTAACCTTTATCCTTTGCCTCTCTCAGGGCATTTACAAGATTAGTAACCATTGATACAGGGACAAAATTTTCTCCGCCCGAGGCAACGTGAATTACTGTTTCGTTCACCTCGCATGAGCCGTGTCTTGGGATAACAACAGCAAAACCGCCGAAACAGGCCGCAATACGAATAACAGAACCCAGATTATGCGGATCGTTCAGGCTGTCAAGAAAAATAAGTGACAAGTTTTTGCCTGCAGACCTATTCAATAACTCTTCAAAGGGTTTATATGTAAATTTATTTATTTCTGCAACGATCCCCTGAAGACGGTCAGCGCATTTAATTCTTATTAACTCTTTTTCAGTTACGTACTGAAAGGGAATATTAGCTGATCTTATAATTTGCGTTATATGCGGAGCATTAAAATTCTTCTGCACAAATATTCTTCTTATGCTTTGAGGATTAGCCTTCAGGCGCTCTAAAACAGAGTTCCTGCCGTATAAAAACATTGAATTCTTTGCCAATTA
>JAZFSN010000088.1:0-20165 GCA_036446195.1 Thermodesulfovibrionia bacterium
TCCACAATGCCTGAAAACTCATGGCCGAAAACAGTTGGCATTGGTATTACGGGATGCCCCCTTTTGAATGCCTTCAGGTCTGTGCCGCATGTAAGTGCAGCCTTTACCTTCACAAGGATTTCGCCGTTAGAGGGTTCCGAAGTTTTAATCTCTTTTAATTTAAGTACGCCCGGTTTTAATAACAGGTTTGCTAACATTTATTTGAAGGTAAACCCCGTTAGAAGACCTCCGCCCTTCTAACGGGAAAGCTCACACAGAGCATTTCCTCCGAAGGCGGATCCACCGAGGCGGAAAACCCCGTGTACACTATAAAAGGAGTAAATATTTTCATCCCCGTGGCAAGCCATGGAGCTTTCTAACGGGGTAAATCAGAAACAGCTATTAGATGTTAGTTTTTCACTCCTGTAAACCCTGCCGGAAAGGAAAACTAAAAACAATCAACTAAAACCTCAAAAAAATCAAAGGTTGATGCCTTAATCTATTTGACAACCTCTCTGTCTATAATATCCTTGATTTCTTTTACGCTTTTACCTTTTTTATGCAGCTCCGAAGCCCACAGGGCTTCCTGTATGCAGATGCCTCAACCCGTCGCATGCATATCAACAAAACAGCTGAGAACGCTCTTGTGGTAAAGCGGCTTTCTATCGCAGAAGCAATAGCAATAAAGAGCATCCAGGATATGGGGTATATCTTTTGCTATCTGATAAGCCTCGGCAATTTTCGGATGACTGAATTGTGCGGGTGACAGGGTTGGCCGTGTCTCACCTCTCCGCAGGGAACTATCATCATCAGCGGATACAGGTTTATCAGACGATTTCTTTGAGCTTAACTTTAATCCCACTCCAACAGCCACAAGAGCGGCAATCAGCAGCACTAAAATAATTACAATAAGATTTTTTTTCTTTGGACTTTTTCCCTCTGATTTAAGTTGTTTAGATTTTATATTTTCCTTCCTGGACAATTTTTTTTATCTCCTTTCCATTGTTTTTTTTCTGATACATCAGAATTATAACATAATAACCGCGGCATTTATGATTGTCGGGATATTACAGAAAAGTAGACATGGAAAGACCACAGATTTAAGAATAGAGTGATAGGTTTAGACTTGAACGGTTTTTTTCGCTGACAAGCGAAAACCTCAGAGTCCCGATGCTTCGGGACGAGAATGAGTGAAAGTCTAATCCTACCACTCTTGATAACCGTGCTATTCCTATTTTCAGGATATTATGATAAATTTTAATCATGAACCTTACTGATGATGGATACTGTTTTGTGTGTGGGCCAAAAAACCCCATTGGCCTCAGGCTGAAATTTCATTTTAACGGAAAGACAATAAAAACTGAATTTATCCCTAAAAAAGAACACCAGGGATATTTAAATATTGTCCACGGCGGGATTATATCAACCCTGCTTGATGAAGCAATGGTTAAGCTTGCCATTGCTATGGACATGCCGGCTGTTACTGCCCGGATTGAAATTCGCTTAAGGAAGGTATTGAATGTTGGTGAAAAAGTAATTATTGAGGCTGAGATATTAAAGAATACTAAAAAGCTTTTAGAGGCATATGCAAAGGCAGTAACAGAAAATAATGTAATTATTGCAGATGCTAAAGGGAAATTGATTAAGGTTTGATTGATGGCGTCGTAATAATTCCGATCTACTGCGTCGTAGCGTATTTTTGCTCGTTCGGCATACCGCATGTATAGCCTCACTCACAAAAATACACTACGTCTTGTATATCAAAATTATTACTTAGCCATCCGATGTCTTTTTACGAATGTATCTTGATTGGTTTGGTTGAAATAATAATTATATGTTACAATATGGTCATGGAGGTGGTCATATGAAGTTATTATCTGTTAAAGAATTCAGAGACAGCGCTACAAAGGCATTAAAAAGCAAAGAGCCTTTGATTATTATGCGGCGCAGAGAAGTTGCAGGAATTTATTTCCCGGTTCCTTTAGATTCAGTTCCATTTGAGCTCAAGAAAGATATTTTTGTCAGTCTTACAGAATCCATAAAGAAAAAACTTGCGGCACAAGGGGTAAAAGAGAAAGATATACTTGATGATTTTGAAAAACATAGAAAAACTCGCCGTAGACGCTAATCCACTTCTGTCAGCTATAATCGGCGGGCAGGCACGAACAGTATTTCTAAATGCCCAAAAAACTACTTTCTACACAACCCTCTTTAATTACAAAGAGGTCGAAAAATATATCCCCATACTCTCAACAACAAGAAAGATCCCCATAGAAGACCTGTATTTTGCATTTTCAATACTTCCCCTATCTGTCTGTGATGAGGATTTCTATAAAAATAAAATTAAGCAGGCAAAAAGAATGATAGAGAAAAGAGACCCTGCCGATGTTCACCCCGCACCACAGAGATCAAGAGGCGTAAATCTCACACCAGAGTCTTGGTGCAGGGTTCACCTTCTTGCATTAGGTTTAAAACTTGGCTGTCCTGTCTGGAGCAATGATAAAGATTTTGACGGATTAGGAATAAAAGTATATAGAACACTGGATTTAATCAGATGATGCAGAAATGAGGGGTGCGAAAAAGCGCCCTTGTCCGCCGTAGGTCAAAAAGATGCGCAAAAAAATGGGGTCAGGCCCCAACAGGCTGTTGCCCAAATCTTCACACAAGCATTAATCAAGCTGATATAATATAACCCAAAATTAATACCTATTATCAAAATAATCGTCCAGAATCTGCCTGTGGTCAAAGGCGAGGTCTTCAGGGAGTGAATCCATACTGAATATGCCGATTTCTCCCGCATCATCTCCTGCATGTGGTTTACCCGAGGCCTTGGCGATAAAAATCGTGGATACAGTATGATGACGCGGGTCTCTTTTTGGGTCTGAATAGGTGTGAAATTGCCTTATGAGTTGGATATCAAGTTCTGTCTCTTCTTTTGCCTCCCTGATGACAGCGTCTTCAAGGGATTCCCCGTAGTCAACAAACCCTCCGGGTATGGCCCATCCTGAAGGCGGATTTTTTCTCTTAATGAGAATTATTCCGTGCCCAATCTCTATTATTACATCAACTGTACAAAATGGATTTCTCGGGTCGGCCTGCACAGATTATGACTCCGCAGGAGCTTCAAATCTTATATCAACTTCTTTTTCAGGGATAATCGTGGAGATAGCATGCTTGTAAATAAGCTGATGCTTGCCCTGTTTTAATAAAATCACAAAATTGTCAAATCCTTTTATTACACCTTTCAGGCGTACACCGTTAGTAAGGTAAATTACAACAGGAATTTTTTCCTTTCTCAGGGAATTAAGGTAGAGGTCTTGTAAGTTGCGATTTTTATCACCCATAGGTGCCTCGCTAGGGATAATATTTATTATCCCTGATTACACCGATTTTAAAAAACGATTACACAGATTTTATAAATTATCTGTGCAATCTGAGTCATTTCATCTGTGAAATCAGACATCTTGTTTTTTTACAAGATGTCTTTAACATAAAGAAATTTCCTGAAAATTTCAACCCCGTTAGAAAGTAGGTGATTGGGGACTCCTACTAATTAGGAGTTTTCTAACGGGGTCAATATCATTTACGGCCTTTGCAAAAATTTCTTCTGAATCCGTAATACCGGTAATATCCAGCCAGCGTACCTCCGGTTCTTTCCTGAACCATGTAAACTGTCTCTTGGCATACATTTTTGTTCTTTTCTTCAGAAGTCTAACCGCTTCTTCCGGAGTCAAAGAGCCGTTCAATACGAGCTGCATCTCTTTGTAACCAAGTGCCTGCAAGGCTGTTTTATAAGGATTCATTTTCAAAAGCCTGTCTGTTTCCTGTAAAAGACCTTTTTCCATCATGGCATCAACTCTCTGTTCTATGCGCCTGTACAGTTCCTTTCTTTCCCTTAAAAGACCTATCTTGATAAAATTATAGGACTGCGGCACTGTTGATGAATGCTGAAATTCGGTAATTGTCTTCTTCCCTGTAAGTGATACCTCAAGCGCCCTTATTATCCTTCTGGTATCATTCGGATTAATCTTGTCTGCTGACACCGCATCAATTTTTTTCAGACGTTTATAAAGATACCCTTTACCAAAACACCTCTCTTCTTCCATTAGTTTTTCCCTCAATGACCAGTCTGCTTCAGGCCCATCGAAAAGACCTTTTGTAAGCGTTCTGATATAAAGACCTGTCCCCCCCACAATTATCGGAATCTTACCCCTGTTGTGAAGGCCCTTAATAATTTTTGTTGACATCTTCCTGAACATACCGGCACTGAATAATTCATCAGGGGATAATATGTCAATCAAGTGATGTTTTGCCTTTTTAAGCTCTCTGTCTGAAGGCTTGGAAGTTCCTATGTCCATATGACGATAAATCTGCATGGAGTCTGCGCTTATTATCTCTGTATTAAGGGCATTTGCAAGACAAATGGACAAAGCTGTTTTACCGACACCGGTCGGGCCAAGAAGTACAATAACCGTGTCTTTGTTATTTTCTGTACCAGGGTGCGGGTTATTCCCGAAAGATGTAATGGTTTTATCCTGAAGCATGATTCAGCACCTTAAGATATCATAATTCTGAAATATCTTTGTGGTATGAGGTGTTTTGTTATTTTAGAAAAGTAATGTTTATTAAAGGGAAAATCAAATATAAGTGTGAATGTATATTTTTTAGATAATTGTGAAGAACGATCAATAATAAAGCGGCCTGTGACTATCAGAAAGATAATTGCACAGTATACTATTCGCCTAATCTTGCCAGTATTTCTTTTGACCCCTGAAGTCCGGCCCCTTCTTCTTTCAAAACAAGCTGGTAGAAATCACATTTCATACATTCACGTAATTTCATGGCAAAGGGTCCCTGCACCACACCATTGCATAATGTGCCAGCTACTGGCCAGCATGCACGCCCTGCGTTCTTACCCCCGTTCATTCCATCTATCCTGGTTTCAGTAGATACTATACAGACCCCGAATTCATCTGTCATTCTGCCCCCTGATTCCCTGCCACATTTTTCATTTTCCCAGCAATTAAGTTTTCTGCCCATAACACTCACCTCCTTCCTAAAACACATTATATCAAAAATCATTAAATGTTCAAATATTTCTTATCCAGGACAAGGAATATTCATATATAATCACTTTCCGCAGTTTTAAGCCTTACATTACCGAAAGAAACGATATCTGAATATAGTCCACAGAATTCTGTATCCTACGGATACAATGCCTTTTATATCTCCGGTTATTTTTGACCTGCCGCTTCCTTTACGATAACTTACCGGCACTTCGGTTACCCTGTATTTTTTTTTGATTGCCTTAATCTGCATCTCAATTGTCCATCCGAGGTTATCCTGCATATCTAAATCCAAAAGTTTATTAAACTTAATGGCCCTGAAAGGACCCATATCCGTATATTTAAATCCGTAAAGAAATCCAATCAAAATGGCTGCCAAAAAATTGCCAAAGCGAACCGGAGTGCGAAGTACCCCTTTCTCACTACTGCCCATAACCCTTGAACCAAGAACCAAATCATAGCCTTCATTAACTATTGGATTAATAAGTTTGATTATCTCCCCGGGGTGGTCACTATAATTACCGTCCAGAAATATCACTATATCAGGACTCTTTTCCCTTAGGTATTCAATTCCCTTCATACAGGGGTATCCATAACCTTTTTTAGGCTCAAATAATACGGTTGCCCCCCATTCTTTGGCTATTAAAGGTGTCCTGTCAATACTTCCATTGTCAACAACTACAACTTCATCCACCAAACCCTTATCTATGTCTCTCAGCACCATAGGTAGTGTTTTTTCTTCATTAAGCGCAGGAATTATCGCGGCTATCTTTTTATCAATCTTCATTGTTTCAGATTATAACAGATTTCAGATTGGTTTCTTTTGATTGACAAAGACGGGAACTATTCTTTACATTTGATAAAAAAGACAAAAAATATAATGTTAAATCTTGCTGTTATTCCCCCTCCCCTGTCGAAGCGACCCGTCGCGGTCGGAGTGACTCTACGCGGAGACTCGCTTCGAGAGACCCACTTCGGGACGGTAAGGGATAGTGGGGGATGGACTCAAGGGGGGTAAATCATTAGTCGTTTATCTAAACACATTGCAACCATTGGTTTTATAGGCTATCTGCCTTATGCACCCGGTACTTTTGGCTCGGCATTGGGTCTTTTATTAATAATACTTCTTAAGCCCGGGGATTCTGATCTTCTGCTGATTTTTATAGCAGTATTTCTAACCGGATTATTCACTGCTCACAATGCTGAAAAACAGCTTGGAAAAGACAGCAGGCATATAGTTATAGATGAGTTTTCCGGCTATTTGTTTTCTGTTCTGTTTGTTCCAAAGAATGCCGGCTATCTCCTTGCTGCATTCATTCTGTTCAGAATCTTTGACATTCTAAAGCCTCCACCTATAAGGAAAATCGAAGAACTTGTCCCGGGAGGCGCAGGTATTATGCTGGATGACCTTATGGCTGCATTATATGCCAATGCCTGTATACAATTATGGAGACTTTTTATAAACTAAGAAATTAAGAACCTGGGGAATAAGGATTGAGTAATTGGAATGATTTTACTTCCCATTTATGAGTTCTCATTTCATATTTTTGATTGTTCTGTGCTATGCTATTTTTAGTATCAGCTGTCAGGGATCGGGAATCAGTGGTCAGGTTTTTACTGACCCCTGGCGACTGATTCCTATAAACTGTTACAACACAGGGAGACTTGAGAAGCTTTATAGCAATAGAACTATCTGAGACAGTAAGATCTGCTCTGGCAGAGCTTCAAAAAGAGTTAAAAGAAAGCCGGGCTGATATCAGATGGATAAAACCTGAAAATATTCATCTTACTTTAAAGTTTCTCGGAAATGTTGATGAGAGAATCACTGTCGAAACTGAGAGAATAATAAAAGAGATTTGCAAAAAATATAGTATGTTTACTCTTGAAGTTAAAGGTATAAGCGCTTTTCCCGGCATGAAATCTCCAAGGGTCTTATGGGTCGGTATTAACAGCAAAGATGTCCTGATAAAAATTCAGAAAGATATTGATGGCGGGACGGCATCTTTAGGAGTTGAACGCGAGAACAGAAGATTTACACCGCATCTTACCCTTGGAAGATTCAGATCTGCTATGGGGAAGGAAAATTTGATTGATAAAATTGAACTGCACAAAAATGAAAGTTTTGGATTAATAGAGGCCAAAAGTATATCTTTAATAAGAAGCGACTTAAAACCCGCAGGGGCACAGTATACTAAAATCGCAGAAGTGTCTTTAGGCAGGTAAACAAAAAATTGGATTTTTTCGTAAATGATTAGAGCTTTCAATTAACTGAAAATACTCTATTTGTCATTGTCCGACTTGATCGGACAATCCAGTAATTGATAAAGGTAAAATAGATTCCCCGGTCAAGTCGGGGAATGACAGTGGAGAGAAAGGAGGGCAAAATGTCTAACAAAGATCGCTCAAAGGCCATTGACGCGGCTATTTCCCAGATAGAAAAACAGTTTGGCAAAGGGGCAATAATGCGGCTTGGCTCAGAAGGAATTGCGGAGATCGCTACCATATCTTCAGGTTCCATCGGACTGGATGCGGCGCTTGGAGTTGGCGGTTTTCCGAGAGGCAGGGTTGTTGAGATTTACGGGCCGGAATCATCAGGGAAAACTACACTTGCTCTAAGCGCAATAGCTGAGGCACAAAAAGCAGGCGGCTCAGCAGCATTTATTGATGCGGAACACGCTCTTGACCTGGCTTATGCCGTAAAACTCGGGGTAAAAGCAGAAGACCTCTTAGTAAGCCAGCCTGATACAGGAGAACAGGGCTTAGAGGTTACAGAAACACTTGTGCGCAGCGGGGCCCTGGATATAATAGTAATAGATTCTGTTGCTGCCCTTGTGCCAAGGGCAGAAATTGAGGGCGACATGGGAGACAGTCTGCCAGGTCTTCAGGCAAGACTTATGAGCCAGGCATTACGAAAACTGACAGCAGCAATATCAAAGAGCCAGACAACAGTTGTTTTTATCAACCAGCTGAGGATAAAGATAGGGGTCATGTTTGGAAACCCTGAGACCACCACAGGCGGCAATGCCTTAAAGTTTTATTCTTCTGTCAGGCTTGACATCAGAAGAATAGAACAGATTAAAAGTGCACAGGAATCCGTTGGCAACAGAGTAAGGGTAAAGGTTGCCAAAAACAAGGTTGCCCCTCCGTTCAAACAGGCAGAGTTTGATATATATTTTAACGAGGGTATCTCAAAAACCGGCGAGCTCATTGACCTTGGGGTAGCAAAGGGATTTATAGAAAAGGCAGGGGCATGGTATTCATACAATGGAACCCGCATAGGCCAGGGAAGGGAAAACTCCAAGGTATATCTAAAATCAAACCCTGAAGTATCAAAGGAAATTGAAACAAAAATACTGGAGGCTTACAACCTCAGGAGGTAAGTTATGGCTGTCAATATTGACGATCTCCTTAAGAAGGCTGTTAAGTTGGGGGCTTCTGACCTGCATATAAAAGCTGGAAATGCCCCTATTGTGCGTATTCATGGTGCACTTTCCTTTATGCCGAATGAAAAAAGGCTTTCATCAGAGGATAGCATGAACCTGGTCCACTCTGTCATGAACCCGGGGCATAAAGATTTATTTAAAAAGAAAAACGACATTGATATCGCATACAGTGTCCCTGGACTTGGAAGGTTTAGGTGTAATGCCTTTGTGCAGAGGGGGACGGTAAGCGCTGTCTTAAGGGTTATTCCCATGAAGATTCTTGATATAGAGCAACTTCACCTGCCGCCCATTATAAATAAGATTGCCATGGAAAGCAGGGGGCTTGTCCTTGTAACAGGAACTACCGGAAGTGGTAAAAGCACGACACTTGCATCAATGGTTGACTACATAAACCTGAACAGGACAGACCATGTAGTGACCATCGAAGACCCTATTGAATTTCTCCATAGAGATAAACGCAGTGTTATAAATCAACGCGAGATAGGCGCTGATACCGAATCTTTCAGCAAAGCGCTCAGGGCCTCCATGCGGCAGGACCCTGATGTGATTCTTGTCGGTGAAATGCGTGATTTTGAGACAATTCAGACAGCCATTGTTGCGGCAGAAACAGGTCATCTGGTGTTAAGCACCCTGCATACAGTCGACGCAACTGAAACAGTAAACAGAATCATATCCGTTTTCCCCCCTTATCAACACCAACAGGTAAGAGGCCAGCTTGCCTCTATCCTGAGAGCCATTATATCTATGAGACTGATACCTCGGACCGATGGCAAAGGAAGGGTACCTGCGGTTGAGGTACTTATTGGAACATCTACTATAAAGGCCTGTGTAGAAAACCCCGATAAAACAAAAACAATCCCGGATGTTATTGCACAGGGTTACAGCCAGTACGGCATGCAGACATTTGATCAATCTCTTCTAGGCCTTTATAAGGATGGACTTATTACTTATCAGGATGCCCTTCGCAGAGCTACAAGCCCGGATGATTTTGTCCTCAGGGTTAAAGGGGTTCAGTCTACAAAAGAACTGAAGGAAGATGAAGAAGAATCCATAAAGGATGTAGGTGTGCCCGGGATTGAAAGGTTCTCGAGCTGAAACAAGAAACTATGCACTAAGGCTTCTCAGTTACCGATCCAGAAGCAGGAAGGAAATGTATGAGAGACTGAGGAGAAAAGGTTTTGATAGCGAGCAGATAAAAGGGGCTGTAGAATCTCTTGAAAATGCAGGCTTGATTAAAGATGAGGTTCTTGTAAGGGAACTTGTCAGGCATGCAACAGAAAGAAAATACCTCGGAAGACAAGGCATTGAAATGTTTCTCTCCAGACGTGGAATCCAAAAAGAGCTTATAAATGAAACAATGTCAACCCATACAGGCGAGATGGAAAAAGATGCTGCCCTGAAAATTGTTGAGAAAAAATTAAAGGCGCTGAAAAAATATCCGGAAAATATTATAAGGCGCAGACTCTGGGGGATGCTCAAACGCAGGGGATTTTCATCTGACACCATTAATATGGCAGTCAGGTCTGTAAGCAATAAAAAGTCTTAGAGAGTTTAAAAGATAATAAATTTCAAAATTATCATTGCCCGTCTCGGTGAGGTCTTTTAAATCCGTTTAACAGTATAGAAGCACCTGAAAAGAATGTTCCCGCAACTGAGGTTATACCTCTGCTTTCCTTATACTCCCGGCTCTGTCACACTAAATAGCGATTGTATTTAAAACACTGCATTAGGCCAATGACTGTGTATTTTCATTATATATGCATAATTTTTGATATAATACATTTTATTATATATCAAAATCTTGTGATTTAAGCATTTCAGCAAATCAGATGACTATTAACGAGATAAGACAATTATTCCTTGATTTTTTCAGTCAAAAGGGACATAAGGTCCTTCCTGGTTCTCCTCTTATACCAAAAGATGACCCGACAATTCTGTTTACCAATGCAGGAATGGTTCAGTTCAAATCCATTTTTCTGGGCGATGAAGTCAGCCCATACAAAAGGGCTGTAACAGTTCAGAAATGCCTCAGGGCCGGCGGTAAACACAATGACCTTGAAAATGTCGGCAGAACAGCGAGACACCATACCTTTTTTGAAATGCTTGGTAATTTCTCTTTTGGCGACTATTTTAAGATAGAGGCAATCAAATGGGCATGGGAATTTTTAACAGAAAAGGTCAAGCTGCCCGGTGAAAAACTACTGATTACCATCTATGAAAAAGACGATGAAGCAGCTTCTGTATGGCAGAATGAAGTTGGCATTAAGCCCGAGAAAATTTTCAGGCTTGGTGAAAAGGATAATTTCTGGCAGATGGGAGAAACAGGGCCATGCGGCCCCTGCTCCGAGATACTTATAGATCAGGGGCCCGAAATGGGCTGTGACAAGCCAGACTGCAGTGTCGGATGTGATTGTGACAGATTCCTTGAGATATGGAACCTTGTATTTACGCAATACAGCAGGGATTCATCCGGAAAGTTGTCCACTTTGCCCCGGCCAAGTATTGACACCGGCATGGGACTTGAAAGGCTCGCAGCAGTGCTTCAGGGTAAGAAAAACAACTTTGACAATGACCTTTTCAGTCCCATCATAAAAGACATAGAAAATATCTCAGGCAGAAAATACGGTGCTGATCCGTTAACGGATGTCTCTACCCGTGTTATAGCTGATCATATAAGGGCAGTGGTCTTTGTCCTTTCTGAGGGATTAATGCCTTCAAACGAGGGAAGAGGCTATGTCCTAAGGAGGATTATAAGAAGGGCCGCAAGACATGGTTTTATGCTCGGCATTGATAAGCCGTTTCTTTACAGGGTCGTGGATTCTGTCTTTGACGCAATGTCCGGGCCCTATCCTGAACTGCTTGAAGACACACAGGGAATCAAAAAACAGCTAAGGTTTGAAGAGGAGAGGTTTGCTCATACTCTCTCTACAGGTATGACAATACTTGAGAAGCTAATGAAGGAGTTAAAGTCAGAAGAGAAAGATACAATACCGGGCACAGAACTTTTTAAGCTGTATGATACTTATGGATTCCCCCTTGACCTTGTGCAGGACATTGCCTGGGATAACAAACTTAAGACTGACGAGCAGGGATTTTCCAAAGAGATGGAACTGCAGAAAACAAGGGCAAGGGCATCATGGACAGGGACAGAGGAAGAAGTCTTCGGCATTTACAGGGAGATTCTTAAGAAATACGGCCCCACTGAATTCCTGGGTTACGAATCCCTAAGTGCAGATTGTACTGTTAATGAATTGATAAAAGACGGGGCCTGCGCAGAAGAGTCAAGGGAAGGTGAGGAAGTAGAGATAATCCTGGATAAGACCCCGTTCTATGGAGAATCAGGAGGGCAGGCCGGAGATAAAGGGGTTATAAAGGCAGAAGGCCTGAAGATTCAGGTGCATGATACAAAAATGTTTAACAGGTTAGTGATTCATGTTGCCACCATAAAAAAAGGGACCATCAAAAGGAAAATGACTGTCCAGTTATCTGTTGATAAAAACAGAAGACAGGCGACTATGCGCAACCACACAGTTACGCACCTCCTGCATGCTGCATTAAAAGCTGTTCTCGGCGACCATATAAAACAGGCCGGCTCACTTGTTGCCCCTGAAAGGATGAGATTTGACTTTACCCATTTTTATGCAATGGACAATAAAGAGTTGCAGGAGGTGGAACAGATTGTCACTGAAAAGATTATTGAGAACCTGCCTGTCAGTGTAGAATGGACAACACTGAATGACGCTGTTTCAAAAGGAGCAATTGCCCTGTTTGGAGAGAAATACGGTGACAAGGTAAGGATTGTTAGGGCAGGAGATTTCTCTGCTGAACTCTGCGGCGGAACACATTGCCGGGCTACAGGAGAAATAGGCCCTTTCAGGATATTATCAGAAGGAAGCGTTGCTGCCGGAATAAGGAGGATAGAGGCCATTACAGGCTTTACTGCTGTTGAATTTATAAAAGCTGAAGAGAGTGAATTAAAAAAAGCAGCCAGCCTGCTCAAGGTTAAAGAGCTCAATGTTTCAGAAAAACTTGAAAGATTTATCAATGAGGCCAAACTGTTCGAGAAAGAGCTGGAAAAATCAAAGGGCATGGCAGCCCTGAAGAATGTCAATGCCATTCTCAAAAAAATAATAAATGTAAATAAAGTAAAGGTTCTCTCTCACAGGATTGATGGTCTTGACATTAAGACATTAAGGAATCTTGCAGATACAATAAAAGACAGAATCGATTCAGGTGTTATTGTTCTCGGTTCTTCACAGAACGGCCGTGCGTCTTACGTGGCTGTAGTTACAAAGGATTTAATACCGCGGATTAATGCCGGAGAAATCCTGAGGGCTATCACAGGGGGAAAGGGTGGCGGCAGGGCTGACATGGCGCAGGGCGGGACAAAAGATGCCGAAGGGGTAGATAATGCCCTTAACTTAGCTATTGACGTTATCAGGGAGAAAACATAATATTTTAATTCGGGGAAATCCATTCTTGGTGTAAAAAGCCATTTGAGAGGTCAAGATTATGACAACAGAGGAGCTTAAAAAATACTGCGACGGGGAATTTAAAAATATTAACATGATTACAGATGAACTTTTTTCTGTCTATAAGCCTGAAAAATCTGATTATACACTTGGCGAAAAGGCGGCAATATCTGCCTTTATCGTGAATATCTACAGCGGGCTTGAAAATATCTTAAAACAGATACTCATTTTTGACAAACTTGATATAGCTGATTCTCCTGCATGGCATGAGAAAGTGCTTAAAAAAGCAAACGAGATCGGGATAATACCACGCGACCTTTATCAGATATTTTCCAGATACCTGGCCTTTCGAAACTATTTTATTTATGCTTATGTCTTTAACATTAAATGGGAAGAATTAAAGGTTCTGGTCGATGCAATCAGGGAAGTGCTGACAA
This sequence comes from Thermodesulfovibrionia bacterium, assembly GCA_036446195.1. GTDB lineage: Bacteria > Nitrospirota > Thermodesulfovibrionia > UBA6902 > BMS3Bbin08 > JAZFSN01. The sequence goes on from JAZFSN010000088.1 coordinate 13,398, forward strand.
AATTCAAATCAGAAGTTGATGAGTATATACAGACGATTTAATAATCTTTCTCTTTCTTTAATGCGCTGCTTTAGCGATCTCTGGTAAATGAAACTACTTAAGTCTGTAATATTATGTCCTATACCCTTAGGATTAATGTCATTCTGGCGTGTTCCCCACAGGCGTGGGGATGCCTAAACCCCTGACCACCTCGAAGGTGGGCTGATGTTCTCGTATACTGCCAGACACTGCCAAAAAAAATAAGGCAGAGCAGGCCGGGGTTACATTTTCAGGATATCCGGTTTTTTCCATAAAAGCCAGATTGTTCCGAGCAAACAGAGTTTTGCCCCTATTCCCAGGGCAGTTTGTATGCCGACATAATGCGCCAGACTGCCCAGTACAAAGTTGCCAAGGGATGCCATGCCTAAAAACACCATCGTAAAAGAACTCATTACCCTTCCGCGAAGTCTGTCAGGGACTGTAAGCTGAAGAAGGCTGTTTGCAGTAGCTATCTGGCTGATCGCCCCCCATCCAATAAGAAAAAGCATTAAATAAGACAGCCATGTAACAGTTGAGAGAGAAAATACGAGAAGCGCAGATGAAAAAATTATGCTTGATGACGCAAGGAGAACACCTTTTTTCGAAAAGTTTCCTCTTACAGCAAGGCTTATTGCCCCTGTAAACGCCCCGGCTCCGGCAAACCCCATTAATACTCCCAGCCCCGTCGCGCCTATCTTGAGAATATCCCTTGCATAAACAGGCAAAAAAGTAAGATAGGGAAAACCAAAAAAACTTATTATCCCTACAGATATGATAAGGGAATATATCTTTGGCTCGTTCCGGATATATTTGAGTCCCTGCCTGAGCTCTTCTTTAATCCCGGCTCTATGGGGCTTTCTTATCTCTTCAGGTTTAAACCTCATCATTGCAAGTCCGATAATTGCGGCAAGAAAACTTAAGGCATTTATGTAGAAGCAAACAGCAAGGCCAAGATAGCCTATCAGCATACCTGCAACAGCCGGGCCGATAATTCTTGCTCCGTTAAAGGCGGCGGAGTTAAGTGCAATAGCATTCATAAGATTATCTTTTCCAACCATCTCTATGAGAAATGACTGCCGTGCAGGGATGTCAAAGGCGCTGACTGTACCTATAAGAAAAGCTAAGGACAGCACATGCCATACTGTGACAACCCCTGTTGATACCATGATTGCCAATGAAAAAGCCAGAATCATAAGCATTGACTGGGTTGCAAGCAGTATTTTCCTCTTGGGAAACCTGTCAGCAGCCACTCCGCCGACCAGGGTAAAAAGAAGAATTGGCATGGAAGCCGCTGAGCCGACAAGCCCGAGATAAAACGGAGAGTCAGTAAGTTTTAATACAAGCCATCCCTGACTGGTTGAATGCATCCATGTGCCTGTAAGCGATATAACCTGTCCAAACCAGAAAAGCCTGAAATTTCTGTATGTCAGGGCTGAAAAAGAGCGGAAAAATTTCATTGTAATAATAATAACATACGCTGTACTCGGATAATCACTGATTCATTACAGATTGTCACAGATGTTTTTATCTGCATTCTTAATCAGCGCCAATCCCTGCCTGCCGGCAGGCAGGTGTATCCTTTTATTTGCAGTCATCTGCTTCATCAATATGGTATAATTTTATTTGTGAAAATAATCATCCCGTTAGAAAAAAAGTTCTACTCTAAAAATATTTTGAACAGGCCAAGCTTTCTATCGGGGTTTGCGCTGTCTGGTGTTGTTTTCGTGTTTATCATTCTTTTTGCCTGCCAGCAGCCTGCCAGTCAACCCGGTAATGCGCATCAGCAGGCCGGGACAAAACTTAAAATCCTTACGACAATTGCCCCGTTATACTGTTTTGCCAAAAACATCGCTGGAGACCTTGCTGACGTTGAAAACCTCCTGCCCGCAGGGGCTGGACCGCACGAATATTCTTTCAGCCCTGCTGATATAAAAAAGCTTAAAAATGCGCACATTCTTATAAGAAACGGTGCAAACCTTGAGGCCGGGTTAGATAAAGTGATAGCATCTTCCATGGAAATACCTGCAATAAATGGAAAAGGGAAACTGGTGGTAGTGGACACAAGCTCTGGTATACAGTTAATGAATAATGACCCGCATATATGGCTTTCTCCAAGAAACGCTATAATTCAGGTAAGAAATATCAGGGATGCCCTTGCAAAAGCAGACCCTGACCGCAGTGATAAATATAAGGAAAATGCCGGAAAATACATTAAACGCCTTGAGAAACTGGACAGAGATATAACAGATGAGGTCAAAACATGGGGGAGAAAAGAATTTGTTGCTTTTCACTCTGCATTTTTATACTTTACAAGGGATTATGGATTAAAACAGGTTGCTGTGATTCAGGAATTCCCCGAGACACAGCCGTCACCAAAACACATAGTCAGTGTTATAGAGACGATAAAGAAAACAGGTGTTAAGGCTATATTCTCTGAGCTGCAGACCACCCATAAAATAGTAGAATCAATAGCAGGGGATTTAAACCTTCAGGTCTACAGTCTTGACACCCTTGAGACAGGAGAACCTTACCCTGAGTGGTATGAAGATAAAATGATGGCAAATCTTGCAGTATTAAGAAAGGCATTAAAGAATCCTAAAAATTAGGATTCTTGATTTCACAGATTAAATGCAATAGCGAGTGTGTACCCCATAGTCTACAAGTCATAGACTTGTTACGGGGTGTACGTACACTAAACGTTCAGGGTTTCCGGAGGGAACATTAAAAAACCGGAACACCCGGATACGAACAAAATTGTATTATGAGGCTCTTGCAAAAGTCTGAAAAATAGTCTTGTTTGTTATTCCCACGAAAGTGGGAATCCAGTATTTTCAATGGGTTACGTAACACTCTGGATTCCCGTTTTCACGGGAATGACGACTTTTGCAAGAGGTTCTTATGATAAAATTTATCTGTGAAAGCGTCCCTGAAAATTTGTGCAATCAGGTTATACCATGAATGCTTTAAGCGTTGAAAATCTGTGCGTAAAGGTTAATAGCCGTCATCTGGTCGAGAATATTACATTTTCAGTAGAGGAAGGTCGTATAATCGCCATTATAGGACCTAATGGAGCTGGTAAAACCACTTTGGTAAAGGCAATACTCGGGCTTGTTCCCAGCACCGGTTCCATATCAATGTTTGGTATTCCTTTTATCAATAAAAATTCTCACATCAGGATAGGTTATGTACCGCAGAGGATTGAGTTTGACAGGACATTCCCCCTTACTGTATCCGAGCTTGTTGGTTTTACCGTGCCGCCCATGCTCTCATTTCCTTTTTTTAAAAGCAGGCAGGAAAAGGAATATATTGAAAGCCTTCTTGAAACTGTCGGCGTACAGGACCTGGCAGACAGGAGTATCGGGACTCTCTCCGGAGGAGAGCTTCAACGGGTTATAATTGCCAAGGCAATTGTCAATAATCCTAAAATCCTTTTCCTTGATGAGCCTGCATCAGGCGTGGATATTGAAGGTCAGGAGAGATTCTATGACCTGATAAGCAGATTGAACAAAGAAAAAGGTCTTACCATAATATTGATTTCCCACGATTTAAACGTGGTATACCGTTTTGCTGATAATGTCCTATGCATGAACAGGAAACTGATATGCAGCGGCAAGCCTGAAGAGGCGCTTACAGATGAAGTCATTAAAAGTGTTTACGGTGAAATGATGGGGGCTTACATACATAGCTGTCATGAACACGATTAGCGAGTTTATATCATACCCGTTTATCCAGAGGGCACTCCTCGCCTCAATAATGGTCGGAATACTCTGTCCTTTTGTCGGCGGGTTTGTGGTCTTAAGAAAAATGTCCTTTTTCTCAAATGCCATATCCCATTCAGCCTTTGCAGGGATTGCGCTCGGGGCGCTCCTTGGAATTGACTTTTCTGTTTCATCATTGGCCCTCGCGGTCTTAATCGCCTTTTTTATTGCATACATTTCAGAAAAAACAACCCTGTCGCCTGATACAGTCATAGGCATTGCATTTTCAGCGGTAATTGCCTCGGGCATGCTTGTAATGGGCATGCTTAAAGGCTACAGGACAGACCTCTTTGCATTTCTTTTCGGTGATATTCTCGCTGTCAGCAGAACTGACCTGCTGCTGATATTTATTACCGGCGTTCTGACTTTCGCAATTATTCTGTCTTTTTTTAAACCATTAATGCAGATTACATTCAACAGGGACATTGCCAGGGTTGAAGGTATTAACGTAAGGTTTTTTGAGTATCTGCTTTTTCTTGTAATTGCACTTGTTGTAACCGTAAGCCTTAAAATAGTCGGTATAATCCTTGTTACATCTCTTCTTATTGTGCCTGCTGCAGCAGCCAAGAATATTGCCTCAAGCATGGGGCGTCTTTTCAGCCTGTCCTGCATATTCGGCATTACATCAGGTATTGTAGGCCTTATGGGGTCTGTTTATCTTAACACTGCATCCGGACCGACCATTGTCCTTGTCAGTATCGGGATATTCTTTTTAACAATGCTAAAGCCGGCATACAGGTAATTGCAGGCAATGGTGAGGAAGGTAATTTCTCATGGAGAGGCAGAGTGTAGTGTCTGTATTGCATTTTAAAATGATACTTGTTAAATGAAATACATAATTATAGGCAATGGAGTCGCAGGGACAACAGCATCCGCCAACATCAGAAAACTGGACAGCAGCGGTGAGATAACCATTCTAACTGATGAGGCATACCCCTTTTACAGCCGCATAAGACTTATAGACTTTCTTGCCGGGGGGGTGGATGAAAAAGGGCTTGTCATCTACAGGGATGACTGGTACAGGAAGAATAATATAAAACTGCTGCTGAGCACCTCTGTCTCTGAAATAGACAGCAATAGAAAACAGATTCAAACCTCTGCCGGCGACCGGATTGAATATGACAGGCTTCTTCTTGCAACAGGAGCCAATTCTTTTGTCCCGCCCATTCCCGGCTCTGACAGAAAAGGTGTATTTACCTTAAGGACACTTAAAGATGCGAATGAGATAATGAATTATTCAGATGATATAAAGAATGTCCTTCTTATAGGAGGCGGTGTCCTTGGCCTTGAGGCAGGCAACAGCCTTAGGAAAACAGGGCATAAAGTAAGTGTTGCCGAGTTTTTCCCGAGACTGCTTCCAAGGCAGATGGATATTGAAGGAGCAGAGATACTAAAAACACAGATGGAAAACATGGGTTTTACTTTTTATCTGGGTGCGAGATCCAGGGAGATTACAGGAGATGACAGGGTTAAAGGCCTTAGGCTTGAAGACGGGACAGGGATTGAATGCGATTTAATAATCATTTCTGCCGGTATAAGGCCTAATGATAAATTAGGCAGAAAACTCGGCCTTAAAATTAACAAGGGACTCATTGTTAATGACAGGATGGAGACAGAGATAAAAGATATTTATGCGGCAGGCGATTTAACCGAGCACAGGGGAGTATTTTACGGCATATGGCCTGCATCCCAGGAACAGGGAAAGATTGCCGGTATAAACATGGCAGGTCGATACGACCCAATTCCGGGAGGAGATGCAATATATGAGGGAACAACACAGTCAAATGTCCTGAAAGTCGTGGGCATTGACCTTGCATCAGCAGGTGATATAGATGCCGATGGCAAATATGAATCTGTCATTAAAAAAGACAAAGACAGGTTTATCTATAAAAAGCTCGTCATAAGAGATAACACGCTATCAGGCTGTATTTTGTACGGAGACACATCTGAATATGGAAAGATTCTCAGGGCTATAGATGGGAAAAGGAATATAGCAGAGATTAGAAAAGACCTTGAGAAATGGGATTTGAGCAGATTATGAAATAATTATTGGTTTATTTATTTTTATAAAAAGGAGATATTATGGAACTTCCAGAATATGTAACAGTTGATGAAGTCAGGAGAGTCTGCAAAGAGCTGAATATCCGGGACTGGACCAGACTGACAGAGCCAAAAGTACAACCGGAAGAAGCAAAAGTAATTTTAGCCGAGGTTAATTCTGAAGGCATGGACATTGACCCTGAGGACTTCCGTAAGGGACTCGAGGTAGAGCTCGAACACGGCACAATATTCAAAGATGCAAATGTTACAAACAATCATCCAATTCAGACAGGGAAAATCGTACTTGCGCACCTCAAGGAGTCGCTTGATTACTACAAACGCCTTGAAGTTGCCGAGCTTGAGGGCGACCTGCTGAAAGCAGTTGTTGCCAATGACTCTGCAAAGGTAGAGACCCTGTATGAACAGCTCGCAAGGGCAAAACTCGTCCTCAGCAAAATAGAATCAAAACGGCTGAAATAAGCGCATAATGACAGAAATGAGGCATAATTATGAATGAAGATACAGGGCCAACAATCCAGAAAAGTCTGCAAAAAACGGTATTTACTAAAAAAGAACTGTTGTGCTTACTCTACCGATGGTAAGGATGGCTCCTGAACTTCTTCTGTCGGTGCGACTTGTTCCTGAGCAGCAGGCTGATCCTTTGTAGCAGACTGTTCCTGAAACGGTGAGGGTAAGGCATCTGGAAATGGTATTGCAGGTACTTCCCTGACAGGTACTTCGTCAGTCATTATAGACCCTCTCTGTTTAGAAAATACTGCCAAAGTTAATGATGATACCATAAAGGTAACAGCCACGGCTGTAGTGAGTTTATTCATAAAAGTTGCAGCCCCTCTGCTACCAAAAATAGTCTGACTTGAGCCCCCGAATGCAGCGCCCATCTCGGCCCCTTTACTGCTCTGAATCAGGACTATAAAAATCAGAAATACGCAAA
>JAZFSN010000089.1:0-3449 GCA_036446195.1 Thermodesulfovibrionia bacterium
CGTCACATACGGCAATAGGCATTAAAAAAACAGGGATCATGGAAGACATAATATGAACTGTAAATCCACTACCGATCATTATCCCCATTGTCCATATCACGGAGAGCATTGCGATAATCATTGTTGAGATAATGAGTGAAACCCTTCTGAATATGATAAAGAGGACAAACATGATGAGACCGCCTGCCATCGGTGCAAATAGCGCCATCTGAAGAAACATTTCATTGCCGAATGTATCTTCTGCTATCGGGAGCCCTGCTACATAATATTTTTCAGGTCCCTGTTTATTTTCATATATCTCCCTTATCTTCTCCCCGACCTCATGTGCAATGTCCTTGTTTTCAATGGGAATGTAAATTGCCGCGCCTTTTCCGTCAGAAGATACAAGGCGGTCTCTAAAAAGCGGATTATCAAGGACTTCTTTTTTAAGTCGTTCTATGTCTTCTTCAGTTTCCGGTACTTTTAGCATTGGTGGTCTGACATTTAAGGTTCCTTCGCTCGCTACCACATTGTTTGTTACCGTAAGGCTTATTACATCATCAGTTATAACACCTTTTATCCTGAGTATCTCATCTGTAATATCCTTAATCTTTTTAAGACTATTCTGCTGGAATATCCCATCATCCCTTACAATGCCAAGTACAATGAGTTCATTAATTCCAAAGTCTTTCTTTACTTTCTGGTGGAATACCCTGATTGGCTCATCTTTTCTCAGCATGTTTTCAGGGTCTGTGTCTATTTTTATTTTCGGGAACTGAGAGGCAAATAAAACCGTAATCAGAAGAGTTAAAAGTACAATTAATTTAGGCCGATTAACAGAGAATTCAACAAGCTTCATTACTATTGTTTTCATTTGTGATCCTGTTTGTCCGGAGCATGATAGATTTTAATTAGCGAATTAGATTCGGACAGTGTTGCTTATCTATTTTATTAAGGAAGCTGGGTCAGACCGTTCTTTATTTTCCAGAGATAATATCTTTCAAAGGCATGCTTTCCCCATTTATAAATGATGCCTTTTTTCCACATTGCTTCCTGTCTTGGCGGCAGTAATGGTTTTGCCTTTACTAATATTGCAGTGTCCCCCATATCAACAAGGCATAATACACCAAGAGGTTCTGGCTCTGAAACCGGCCTTCCCGCAATATCTGCAACAATTGTCCGGGCAGCATCTTTTGCCATCTCCACAGTCATATATCCTGTCTTAGGAACTCCTGTTGGCACGGGTGTCTGTTCAGGTGGAGCTATGGCCATAGCAACACCGACACAAAGAATATTTTTGTGATCCTTATGACGGTAATTTTTGTCAACAGGAATGAACCCTTTAGGATTCCCCAGGTGGAATACCGCCTTCACCCCTGCCATTGGTGGAGCAAACATTGATAACTTATAGGGTAGTTTTGTTCCATCTTTAAGTTTAGCCATGCCTGGAGTAAATTCCTCCACAGCCTGATTGGCAATGAACTTTATATCCCTGTTGGCAAACTCATCTTCCAGCACCCTTCTTGAAGTCTTAAGCCCGCAAATTCCAAAATGTCCAATATATGGCTCAGAAGTAACAAATGTAATAGGAACTTTATGACGTATCTTTCTTCTTCTGAGTTCCGTTTCCACTTCAAAGGCATATTCATAAGCAGGCCCGAAACAACTAACTCCCTGTACTGAACCTACTACAATCGGTCCGGGGTCTTCAAGAAATTTGTTCCAGGCTTCTCTGGTTTTTAATGCCATATCAAGCTCAAAAATACATTCAGTATGCCCGCCTGCAGGCCCAAGTCCAGGTACGGCAGAAAAGACAAGAGCCGGCCCTGTGGCTATTACAAGATAATCATAGGGAATTTCCTGCGATTTTGTAACGACCTTTGATGCATCTGCATCTACCCCTTCAGCCTCTTCATGAATAAATTTAATCCCTTTCGGTTTCAGAATAGCATCAAGTGAAAGCGTGATATCTTCGGGTCTTTTCCAGCCCATAGCAACCCAGGGAAGGGAAGGGATAAAAACAAACTCATCCCTGTCAGAAAGCAATGTTATCTCAGCTTTTTTGCCAAGGTGCCTTCTCAGTTCAAAGGCAGTTGTCAGTCCTCCAAAAGAGCCGCCTATTATTACTATCCTTACCATTTTACTCTCCTGATTACTCCGATTATTAGTAAATACTCAGCTTATCTTTTTGCTTTTATCTGTTTATCTGAGCAATCTGATTTTCAATCTGTGTTATCAGACATCCTTTTAAGGATGTCTTAAAATAGTCCAACAACCTTATCCATACCTGTCATTAAATCTATTAACTGGTCATAATTAATCGGTTTACCGGAAATTTCATCTTCCTTTATACCCCTTAGTTTCATCTCATCCAAGAGAACATACAAACTACTGTCATTTAAATTTCTTGAAGCATAAACTGCATTTTGAAGTAGACAGATTTCAGCATTCATGTCTTTTGCCAGTTTATAGGCAGTCTTAAATTCCTTTGTATCAGGCGCACTTGAAATGAGGAATAACATAATTTCCTCCCGTAAACCTGATTACACAGATTGCTTTCAAACTTGTTTTATCTGTGAAATCGGATATCTACGATGTCTAAAATATCATTACTGACTGTGAATTCTTAAGGGACTGTTTAAGGACTTCTCCATTATCAATCTTTACGCCATCAACAAGTTCATCCTCTTTAATTGCATATTCCTCAAGTGAATCTTTGCTGGCATATATTTCCATTTCATCCGAAAGCAATTCCAGGCTTTCTCCAAGTCCTGTAAAGCCGGTATCACCTGCATCCTGATTCTTTTTTGCCGTATAAACACCGCTGTCTATCAAATACAGGATTGACTTGTAGTCTGATGACGATGCACCTCCAGCGTGCCTTACTGCCTCGGCTGCATTGACTACACCGTATGGTGGTTTCCTAAGTATTACTAAAAGATTATCCATAAGTTTAATCCTCCTTATTTTACAGGATGCTAAATTCCAAGGTTAATAAAAATATCTGATTTCTTCATAATCGAGAAAAGCCCTTTCAAAGTTCCTTTCTCGCGATTTCCATTTAAAGGACACACTGTTTTAAAATTGTCATCATAGCTGTCTTCCGTAACACCACGGAAGTTAAGACAACCGCCTCAGAGGTCTATTTTCAGCCCTTTATCCATAAGCGATTTTAAACCATTGGAGGCATGGGGCAAGCCCGTTCCCTTTTGTCCCTTGAGAAAATTATATACACCATCTGACGAGGCAACAACCTGCGTTTCAAGCCCTTTATTAAGAGCTGCCTTTGCTATCTTAATTGCTGTATATGTATTTTCATAGCTATAGGGCGATGTATTCAGAAACAATGTGAGCTTTTTCATTATCTCCTCCTTTTTCCGGGATATGTGCCTTTTTTTGTGACAGGGCAGCATTCAGGCCCTGGAAGATCACCGGGATAAGTTTTTTTAAGGATTTCCAATAGGTCAAGA
>JAZFSN010000090.1:0-11956 GCA_036446195.1 Thermodesulfovibrionia bacterium
GCATTAGCTTCTGAACTGTTCTTCGAGCCTCCTGAACCTCGGCTCGTATATTAGTTCGTACAGGTAGGCCTTATCCGGGAAGATTTCTTCTATCGTCTCTCTGAATTTCCCTTTTTCAATCTCTATATCAATGCCGGGATAATCTGTGCTTACGATTAAAAAGGCTATTTTATCCGCGCCCCTCTTTATTCTGGATATTCTTTCATCCTCATTTAATAACAACTCGTTGAGTATCTCTAAATGCTGCATCCGGATGATATTGCCGCAGGCGCACTTTACTGTCGTGTCAAATTCAAATAAAGTTACGTCATGTTCCTTTTTACAGAAAGGGCACCTGATGGCCATTTTTTTGATAAAGCTATAAGTGCCTTTTAATGGCATCACGAATGCGCAGGGAAAATGCCTTGTCGCCAAGGAGGCCGACCCTTATAGTTAATTTGGTTGTTGATGTACCGGTTGATTCAGCATCTACCCAGACCTTTTTGCCGTCTGCCAATAAGCCTCTTACCTTTAATGTCAGGCTGTCAGATTTATCTTCAGTAATATTGATATTCAGATCCTTTAGCCCTGCCTTCGTAGCCCTGTGCACGCTGGGGACAGAGGCTGGGATTGTTTCCTCCAGCTTTCCCTTGTACCATACAACGCCGGCGCCGCCTGCAGCTGCGCCGGCCATCATGGCAACGCAGCCTGAGTTGAAAACATACAGCACAAGTAATACATAGAGATATAATCTTTTTCTCTGCATAATACCTCCTTACAGTTGTTAAATTTTATACTCGAATACAAAAAAATCTGCTTTATACTATATACTATACTTGTTTAATTTTTTAAAAAAATCCCCCAATCTGCTGCAAAACCTTTCTTCTAATTGGCAGCCTGAGCTGTACAGCCAGTCTTTCCGGCTACCTGTTGAATAAAACTGCATGGTTTTTGGCTCAGGCGCCTTCAAAGACCCGCTCAACCTTCATGGTTGAATTCCTCAGGTATCATTATATCAAACCTCTTTAAAGAAAATGGAAGTAAAAATATGTGTTTTATGTTATAGTATGGTGGATTTTTAAGGTTGAATAGAAATTCTCAGCTTTAAAGATTGGGAGATTTTTGTTTTATCGGAAGGGATGGTTTAATGGGAAAGAAACTGTATGTGGGAAGCATTTCGTTTCAGGCAACAGAAGAGGATTTGAAAAAGGCTTTTTCAGAGGTTGGTGAGGTTGAATCAGTCAATATCATAACTGATTCATTCACAAACAGGTCAAAAGGCTTTGGTTTTGTTGAGATGGTGTCAGAGGAAGATGCGAAGAAGGCTGTTGAGGCCCTGAACGGTACAACTTTTATGAACAGATCTATTGTCGTAAATGAGGCAAGACCTCAGCGGCCAAGGGAAAGAAAAAGTTTTGGCGATAGCCGGCGGGGATTTGACCCCGGCCGGGGCGGATTCGGCGACAGGGGAGCAAAATCAGGAAGAAAAAGGAGATAACTGCTTGGAAGTAAAAGTATATGGAAATGATGTTGAGAAGGCTATTAAGGTTCTGAAACGCCAGATACAAAAAGAAGGTCTTTTAAAAGAGATCAAAATCAGGAGCTATTATGAAAAACCTTCTGTAAAAGAAAAGCGAAAACGGATAGATGCCCTTAAGAAGAGGAAAAAAGCCTTGAGATTTAAAAGAAGAGGCTGAGATTTAATCAGAAGTTGTCTATTTTGAATTCTTTTTGTACTTAATGCCTATTTCGTAAGCAATTCTTGCATGATCAGGGGAAATAGCATTATTTTCCCCGGTGCATTGCAACTGGCCCTTTACTGACGTCTTATGTTTTTTAACCATTTTGGCTATTACCGGGCTCAATTCAAAATCGCCGTTATCACAGCCTTTTACCAGGCACTTCAGACTAAAAAAGGCATGACTTGCAGGGGAAAAATTAATGTCACGTACCATAAAGACCTTATCTGATGATTTAAGGTAGTATGTCATATGGATTAAAATGCTTGAAACCGTTGGATAATAGTCTACAATCAGACCAGTGGCAAGCATTTTTTGTTTATAAGCTTCCTTCTTTGCAAGATAATCCTGTCTGTTTAGCATTTTTTCCTTTAAAATTAGAAAACCCCCATGTTTTACAGTGGAGGCTTTTATCTGTTGGTTATTGTTTTACTACGTTGACTGCTTTGGGACCTTTTGGGCCATCCTCAATTTCAAAGCTTACCTGATCACCCTCTAAGAGTGATTTAAATCCGTCGCCAGATATGGAAGAATAATGTACAAAAACATCGTTACCGTTTTCCCTTGAGATAAAGCCAAAACCCTTTGATTCATTGAACCATTTTACTGTTCCATTTTCCATCTTTCTTACTTACCTCCTGACTTAAAACTTAAGTATCAGAACGACCCTTTACTTTCAAAAAAAAACCACAAAGCTAAAAGTCTTTGCAGTCCGGCCAGTTACAAAAACTTCTGAAACTTTTGTGATAATAACATGTTAAGGGTTAAATAGTCAAACGGAAGATGTTTATCTTTATATATACAATCAAAAAAATGTCTTGTTTTAAAAGGGTTAGCCTCGGCGCTGACATGTTTAATCCTAAGCTGGCCTCTCTGCTGTGATTAAAGATAGTAAAAAGTAGGAGATTTGTTAAGGGTAATGCGCTTTGCTCTGCCCTGTACCGCATGGTTCAGGCATTTATATGATTTAAATCATATTACAATCTTCAGGGTTGATGTATCTTTTAATACTACTGCTTCTCTTAAAACCGGGATAACAGTGTGTACAGAACAGAACACAAAGTCAGGAGATTTTCCAATAATTATTCAGAATAAAAAAGGGGGTGGTGGATGCTATGGCTTTGAAAAAGGCAGAGGAACGGGATAAAAAAATGCTTGACCTTCTGAAAGAGTGGAAGAGCCTTGAGGAAGAGACTATAGACATCTGTGCAAGAATTTCCAAAAAATCAAAAAATCCGATTATCAAGATATTAATTACTGCGATAAAGAACGATTCAAAAAAGCACAGATCGATTATCAAACTCATAAGTAACAGCATGACCAAAAAAGCATTTGTGCTGATACCCGATGATCTCGTAGGTGTGTCAGGTCTCCTGAATAAGCATATTGCTATTGAGCAGAAATCGATAGATACAGCGAATGAGGCGATTGAAATGAGTCGTGACGCAACAGTAAAGCATCTGCTCCGGTTTATATTGGAGGATGAGAAGCAGCATGAAAAACTTCTAGATCAGATGAATAAACTGAAATTTATGGTTACAGCGAGGGTGACATAAAGACTGTTACCACCCCGCCTTTTTCTCCAATCCGCATAAGTCCGAGCCACAATGTTAACACCCCTGCCAGGCCCAGAGAGATTTCAAATCCTGTTCTGGCATATTCGAACGTTGCATTCATCATTGAGGGGAATGTAGATGTATCGTGGTAAAAGACGAGCTTTACAGTCGCGACAATAAATGAAACAAGAAAAAATCCAATCCAGATGTAATTAAGAACCATTATTTATCCCCTGATTGCCTTGTCCGGCGCTTATACTCCAGTAATTATATAAATCAGCGGAACAATTATAAAGAACAATAAGGGCAGAACCTTAAAATGTTCGTTCCACTAACGATTATATTGAAAAAATTATTTCTTGCCTTCATACTATCTTCATATTAATAGAATAACGTTTTAACTAGTTCAGTCAAAAAAATTGAGATATATGAAAGGAATAACAACATGATAAAACTATTGTCGCTTATCGTGCTGGTCAGCTTTAATAGTGCCTATGCGCAGATTTCATCCCCTGAGGGTCAAAGCAGTCCCTCTGTTGAGAAGGCACAGCCGGATGTTGCCCGCGCTATGGTAGCCAAATATATTGGCTACTATAAATCCATAAAGCTTACCCCGGAACAGGAAAAAATAAAGGTAACAGGGCTGTCCTCAATACCAGCTCCATGCTGCAGTGATAACTCCATGGCTACCTGCTGCTGTCCTTGCAACCTTGCCAAGAGCGTCTGGGGCCTTTCGAATTTTCTGATTGCAGAGCGCGGCTATAACTCTGCACAGGTGAGGCAAGCTGCTATTGATTGGCTTAAATTTACTAATCCCGACGGCTATTCCGGCGATACCTGCTATATCGGCGGGTGTAACAGGGCATTTTATCAGAATGGATGCGGTGGCATGGACGAGAGAAAGCTCTACTGAGTTTTGAAGTTAAGCCCTGTTTGAACCAGACTTGACCCTGATTCCATCAGGATATATATTTCTTTAAATAAGCTGATTTTCTGGTCAGATTGCCATGTGATTGGTTATATCCTTTACCCCACAGCCTTAACCTTGGTTTTAAAACCTGTATCCTGATTTTTTATAATAGCAAAATTTTTATAACATGGCCCAATAAGTTAAAATATAAACCATGTTTATTGGAACTCGTGTTATGTATCCTGAAGAAGTAGGCCTCTGGCATGCTGATTTGCTGCAGATTAGTGTTTACCGAGGCATGAGGGACAACATAAGGATTATGAAAAACTGCGCTCAAAAATGCAGGGATAAGGGCATCCGCTATGTAGTTCATCCTGTAAGCTATTCTGTTCTGGACGGGGATATGTTCAAAGAACTAAAGGTAATGGCAGAGTGGGCAGACCTTGCCCTTATACTTCATGACGAAAAGACCCCTGGGGGCAAAAGGATAGACGGACAGAATGAAAAATGCTTCAGGCATGCCATTGATGAACTGCGCTCCTCAGCTCATGTCTCGTTTGAAAATGCCGCAGACACAAAAGACATCCACTGGTTCTGGGATAATTACGCAGATTCTGTCACTCTTGATATCGGGCATGTTGAATCTGCAGGGCTTGACTCAATAGAGTTTGTAAAGTCCCTTGAGAAAGATGTCATCAGAAAAATCCAGTTTGTGCACATGCACAGGAACAACGGCTGGCACGGCGGCATTTCAGACCACTGGCCCCTGCTTCCTGACTGCAGGGAGCTCGCAGCGCTCGGTAAATTAATCCAAAAAAAGCCTGATGTAAGCGTGATTCTTGAACTCAATGAGACTGAAATGATTGGGAAGAACATTGAGCTCATCAAACAGCTCGGGGATAAACTTAGTAGCTGATTGCAATACCATCAGTTTAAAAAATACATGTACATTGGCGCAAAAGGCTTTACAATTGCCCGTGAATTTGATTCATAAGGCTTAAGAAAAAAAAGGATTTTATGTACATCTTAGGCATATCAGCATTTTATCATGACAGCGCTGTCTGTCTTGTTCAGGATGGTAAAATAATTTTTGCCGCGCAGGAAGAACGCTTTACAAGAGAGAAACATGACCAGTCCTTCCCTGTAAATGCTGTAAAATCCTGTTTCAGCAACAGCGGTATTTCAGTAACTGACCTGGATTATGTAGCCTTTTATGAAAAGCCTTTTCTCAAGTTTGAGCGTATTCTGGAAACATATCTTTATTATGCGCCGGTCGGGATAAAGTCATTTATAAAATCAGTGCCTCTGTGGATAAAGAAAAAAGTCTGGATGAAGGAGCTGATCAAAAAAGAACTCGGGTATGAAGGTAAAATTATTTTTCCTGAGCACCATGAATCCCATGCGGCATCTGCATTTTTTCCGTCACCTTTTCAGGAGGCTGCCTTTCTTACTCTGGACGGGGTCGGGGAATGGGCAACAGCGAGTTACGGAATCGGTAAAGACAATACAATACAGATTCTTGCAGAAATCCACTTCCCGCATTCTTTAGGCCTGCTTTATTCTGCCTTTACGTATTATACAGGGTTTAAAGTCAACTCAGGCGAATACAAAATGATGGGGTTAGCCCCTTACGGCGAACCCAGGTATAAGAAACTTATTCTGTCAGAGCTGATTGATTTAAAAGAAGACGGCTCTTTCAGGTTAAATATGAAATATTTCAATTATTGCACAGGCCTGACCATGACAAACAGCAGATTTGAAGAGTTATTTAATGGCCCTCCCAGGAAACCTGAATCCCCTTTAACCCAGCGAAATATGGATTTAGCCCGGTCTGTGCAGGAAGTAACCGAAGAAGTAATGCTTCGCATGGTCCGTCATCTTTATAAACAAACCGGGCAGAAAAATCTCTGCCTTGCCGGAGGCGTAGCCCTTAATTGTGTGAGCAACGGAAGAATAATGCGCGAGGGCCCTTTTGAAAATATCTGGATACAGCCTGCTGCCGGAGACGCAGGCGATGCCTTGGGCGCTGCATTGTTTATCTGGCATCAGTACCTGGGAAACAGCAGGTCCGCAGACCGTGAAAAAGATTTTCAGCAGGGGTCTTATCTGGGCCCTGAATTTACAAACAGTTACATAAAAGACTATTTAGAAAGAAATAATATACTGTACACTGAATTACGTGATGATGAAATTCCCGATAAGATAGCAGACCTCATAGCTGAACAAAAGGTCATCGGCTGGTTTCAGGGACGCATGGAGTTCGGGCCCAGAGCGCTGGGGAGCCGCTCTATTATTGGGGACGCCCGCTCTGAAAAAATGCAGGAAACAATGAACCTGAAAATTAAGTTCCGTGAAAGCTTCCGTCCTTTTGCCCCGTCAGTGATAAAAGAAAGGGTCTCTTCTGTATTTGAGATAGACAGGGAAAGCCCTTACATGCTTCTGACAGCCCCGGTAAAAAAAGAAATTCGCAGAGAAATGTCTGATGAAGAAAAAAAGCTCTTTGGTCTTGATAAATTGCATGTCAGCCGCTCCAGTATTCCCGCGGTTACTCATATTGATTACTCTGCCAGAATCCAGACCGTTGACAAACGCTTTAACCCCTTATATTACCGGCTGATAGAAAGATTTAATGAGAAATACGGATGCCCTGTTATTATAAATACCTCGTTCAATGTAAGGGGTGAACCAATTGTCTGCACGCCTGAAGACGCCTATCTTTGTTTTATGCGCACAAATATAGATTACCTGATGTTAGGCAATTTCTTAATTGAAAAGAAAGAGCAGAAACCCCTGGATAAAGACATTGACTGGCTGAAAGAATTTGAGCTGGATTAGGAAAAAACATGATTAAAGAAGAAATAAATAATATCAAAAGCAATAAGGCCGAACTCAGGAAATTCGGCATAACAATAGGTATTGTGCTTGGCCTGTTCGGCCTGCTGTTTTTGTGGCGCGGGAAAGACCTCTATTTCTACCTGCTGCTCCTTTCTGCAGCGTTTGTCTTTCTTGGCCTGGCTCTTCCAAACATATTGAAGCCGATACACAGGATATGGATGATTTTGGCCATCTGCATAGGCTGGTTTATGACAAGGTTAATTCTGAGTGTTTTGTTTTACGTGGTATTTACCATAACCAGATTTCTGGCAGCTTTATTTGGCAAGCGGTTTCTTGATTTAAAAATGGATAAATCAAAAAAAAGCTACTGGATTTATAAGGAATCAAAAAAAATTAAAAAGAGCGATTATGAGAGACAATTTTAAACCCTCAGGTATATCCAAAATAATATCTATATATTAAAGCGCTTTTATTTCATAGGTATCATTACATACCCTGGATTATAAAAAATATTGAGAAAGTATCATGAAAAAATATGTATAATATGTAAAATAAATAACAGGGACAGTAACAAAAATGAGTAAATTAGCTATTGTAGGAGAATTCTGGGAATTCTTAAAAGTACGTAAAAAATGGTGGTTAGCGCCTATTGTTATATTCCTTATCTTATTGGGTGCATTAATTGTATTAACTGAAGGTTCTGCATTAAGTCCTTTTATTTACACGCTATTTTAAAAACCTGCCCAGGGAAAAATGTTCTTAAATTCCCCTTGGATTTTTTAATGTTCCCTAAAGGAAACCTCAATGTAAGGAGTAAGGTCATAAGGATTATTTTTATATAATCGCTAACCCCATAACAAGTCTGCGACTTGCAGACTACGGTATACACGCTTATTATAGGAAAGAAGGGCGCCCGTAATTATTTAATGCCCCCTTACAGGGAACATTAATAATCAATGGGGTATATGAAAAAAAGCTATGCAGTAGTTCTTTATGGCTTTACGAGGCTGTTCCGTTTTTCGAGACGCTCCAAGCCATCTTGCCTTTGCTAAAATCGTGACAAAGATATAGATTTATGTGAAAATATGGCTGATTTTGTAAAAACCTTATCAACGACATCCTTTGCCATACGGAAGCTTGCTCGGAGCATTCATTGAAGTTTTGGATTGGGGTTACTAACAACGAATGGTTTAAGTTCCTGTCAACCCGTACACCTGATGAGGTAAATTTCTGGCAACCAGGTGGTACGTCCTTTAGAGCTCTTGAGCCTGGAGAGCCATTTCTCTTTAAATTGCACAGTCCTTTGAATTTTATTGTTGGCGGTGGCTATTTTGTAAGACATTCTGTCCTGCCCACAAACGATTTATTCCTTCCAGGGCGCGAATATATTGAATGGCATAACGAAGAGATATACAGGGCATAAAATGTAATGATTTCGGAAGAATTAAAGAAAAAACTTATTGAGTTTCGGAAAAAGCGGGATTGGGAAAAATTTCATAACCCTAAAGACCTGGCTGTATCTCTTGTCATTGAAGCTGCGGAACTGCTTGAAAATTTTCAGTGGAAGACCAACAAAGAAATATCGAAGATGTTAAAAGATGATGGATATGAAAAAATATCTGAAGAAATTGCAGACATTGCCATTTATCTTACATATTTATGTACTGACCTGGGGATTGATATAGAAGATGTTGTTTCAAATAAATTAGAAAAGAATAGAAAAAAATATCCTTCAAACAAAGTCCGGGGCAGCGCGAAAAAATATAATGAATATTAATAATAGAGATTTGCCAGGATCGGAGAGTCACTCCAATAAAAACCTCCGGATCGCAATCCGGAGGTGCCCAACAAGCAATCAGCTTATTGGGGATGAATTCTATTTATTATATATTACATTTTATCAATTTTGTCAATGCACTACACTAGGTTTTCATGCCTTACCCCTTCCAATCAACCTATCTATATTAACACCAAGCGCATCAGCCAATTTAATAACCGTTTCAATTTTCTAGAGCCAAATGGGTCAGCCCCCACCTGAGGCGGATAAACCACGCCACCATGCCAAACAAACTGGCAGGCAAGCACTGCAAGGCGGATAAACTTGACATTGGACAAACAGAAAAAGGTTAAAGGGTCAAACAACTTACCCTTTATCCAAGAGAGTAGTTTTTTCCAACTCCTCATGGGAAACCTCAATTTGGAGAAGAGAAACTGTACAAGCTGTTCAACCTGCCTGACCGGTAGGCAGGCTCGCTGGTCATTGGTAGGTTCTGAGTGAGAACCTGGCAGAAGTTAGAATGTAGGAATAAACTTTGCTAAATCTTAGCTTACTGAACCGAGCATTTGATATAATCTCATATGCCCCGGCTAGATCTCAATAAAATCGAACTGAACCCAGAGTTCCTTCAGGCGCTTGCTGTTATGCAGGACACAGACAGGCATGTGTTTGTCACTGGCAGGGCAGGCACAGGCAAATCAACACTGCTTCAATACTTCAGGGCCAACACGATTAAGAATATAGCAGTGCTCGCGCCCACAGGTGTGGCTGCTGTGAACATCAAGGGCCAGACCATTCATTCGTTTTTTGGTTTCAGGCCGGACATAACTGCTGAGCGCGCCAAAAGGATCAGGCCCAAAGACAAGGAGATCTACAAAAACCTTGAAGCAGTTGTGATAGACGAGATCTCAATGGTAAGGGCAGACCTGCTGGATTGTGTGGACATCTTCTTAAGGCGCTTCGGCCCAAAAAGGATCAGGCCATTTGGCGGGGTGCAGATGATATTTATAGGAGACATGTATCAGCTTGCTCCTGTTGTCACATCAAAGGAAAAAGCTCTTTTTACAGACTTTTACGAAAGCCCCTATTTTTTTGACTCACGGGTGTTCAGGGAGAACTTCTGGACAGAACAGGGCTCTCTTATATCAAGAAGCATGGAATTTATTGAACTTCAAAAGGTCTACAGGCAAAAAGAAGAAAAATTCCTAAGTCTTTTAAATGCCATAAGAAACAACACAGCCACATTTGAGCATATGCAAGAGATCAATCAGCAGCTCTCCCCCGGGTTTATCGAAGCGCCGGATGACCTTTATATTCATCTTACAACCACAAACGCTCTTGCAGAAGGAATAAACCAGGCAAAACTCGATGACCTGAAGGCAGAGCCGTATCTTTATAAAGGCACTCTAAAGGGCGACTTTGCGTTAAAGGCATTGCCTACCTTGCCTGAACTCTGCCTTAAAGACGGCGCGCAGGTCATGCTGCTTAATAATGACTCTTTTGGCCGTTGGATAAACGGGAGCGTGGGCAAGATACTGGGGGTTGAATCAGTGCCTGATTCACCTGATATCATCAGGGTCGTGCTTCATAACGGCGGGGTTGTTGATGTTGAGCCTTTTAAATGGGAGATGTTCGAGTTCCAATATGACAGCGATGAGAAAACGATCAAAACCAAGAGCACCGGGTCTTTTACCCAGTACCCTGTTAAGCTTGCCTGGGCAGTTACCATCCATAAAAGCCAGGGCATGACCTTTGACAGGGTTATCCTTGATATCGGAAGGGGCACTTTTTCGCACGGACAGCTCTATGTTGCTTTAAGCAGATGCACAACGTTAAAAGGCATTGTGCTTAGAAAACCGGTTAACAAGCATAATATTCTCCTGGATAAGAGGGTCATAAACTTTATCACGAGTTTTCAGAAATAGGGGTCATTTTTTCATTATTTACAAACTTAAAAACTTTTCCCGACGCTGGCCAGTGTTTTTCACAAGCAATAGTCATTTTGTTTTGCATGGTTGTAGTTTTTGCAACTGCCTAGCTCGCAAGCCTTTTCCCAGTCAGCGCAACCTTTGATTTCGTTCCCTAACTTTACAAGGTATACAAACCCCCGATTGTCGTAGGCTAAAGCAAACTTCGGATTTATCTTAATGGCCTTGTTATAGTCGCTGATGGCCTGGTCATACTGGCCTTTTTTACGATAGACAAGCCCCCGATTGGTGTAGGCTAAAGCAAACTTCGGATTTATCTCAATGGCCTTGTTAAAGTCGCTGATGGCCCGATCATACTGGGCTTTGTTAATATAGGCAAGCCCCCGATTGGTGTAGGCTAAAGCAAACTTCGGATTTATCTCAATGGCCTTGTTAAAGTCGCTGATGGCCTGGTTATACTGGCCTTTTCTACGATAGGCAAGCCCCCGATTGATGTAGGCTACAGCAAACTTCGGATTTATCTCAATGGCCTTGTTATAGTCGTTGATGGCCTTATCATACTGGCCTTTCTTAGTATAGGAGGTGCCCTTGAACAAATGAATGGCTGTTTCCGTTTTTATCTTTTGTTCAATGACGTCTTTAATTGTTTCCAGGCTAAGCTCTGCTGGACTGTAAAACGAGTCAATCGTCAGGGTTTTTTCAAATTCCTTTTTGGCCTTTCTGAATTTCCCTTGAATTGCATGCTCCACACCTTTATAGTAACTTTCCTCAGCAGGGCTCTGAGCATAAGTGACCCCACTTATTAAAAATAAAGCTATTAAGATAGACAGACACAATTCTCTTAAGCCTTTCATGATATTTCCTCCTCTCTCCTTAATTTTTAACAAGTTATTTTAGATAGTTTTTATCAGTCATGGGGTCCCCGATGAATTGGGATCCCGTACAACCTAGTATACGTGATTAATCTTCGCCCCGTCTTATACGGGACTACGACAAGTTCCTCCCGAGGCGGACAAGCCCTCCCGAGGCGGATAAAGCTTGGGTATGAGTCCCGTAAATCCCGAAACGTCGGGATTGGACTACGGGATGGAGGTTGTTACTGTTTCTCCTCGTCAAATATTTTTAAACTTTTCTTAACTTCGGTATCTGTTGTTTTTAATTTTTCTTTACAGAGTTTAATAAGAAAAGTTGCTCTCTTCACTTTGTTAGCCAATACATCCACGTCTACGGTC
>JAZFSN010000091.1:0-3598 GCA_036446195.1 Thermodesulfovibrionia bacterium
ACATTGTTGCACAGGGCCCAAAAGCCTGACCATATTAAATGCAGTTGACAGTTGACAGTTAAAGGTTAAAAATAAGAAAAAAATAAATGTTTGCTTAGTTATTAACTTACAACTTTTAACTCTCAACTTTCAACTTTAAACTGAATTTTATGGTGGTAAACTTCGCTGCGCTACGCTTACCTGCTTGTTTTTTTGATTATTAATCTCCAAATAATTAGTCGTAGCTTTTAGCGAAGACTAATGGCGGAGAGGGTGGGTAAACTTCACTAAAGTTACGCTTACCTTTTGCTCCCGGCCATTTTACCAAAGCATTAAGTACAATTAAGCGAAGCCTTGGCGGAGTTTAATGGCGGAGAGGGTGGGATTTGAACCCACGAGGAACCTTTTAAAGCCCCTACACGATTTCCAGTCGTGCTCCTTCGGCCGCTCGGACACCTCTCCAATAGCCCGAAATTAGATATTTACATCTTTAAACTAACAGATTATGGATTTATGTTTCTTCAGAGAATTGCGAAAAGCAACCTATGAAAAGAATACCATCAAGCAAAATAATTCGCAAGGAACCCGCATCTTTTTGTTTTTCCTATTAATCTGAAATTATTTCTTGTTTTAACAATAGATAGGTCTTTTTTAATTTTTGAAAGAGATAATGCATTATATTGACAATAGTCTACTCTCAAAATTATAGTAACAAGAATGCAAGACATAAAAAAATTTTTCATACTAAAAAAAACGGGCAAAACAGTAAACTATTTACTGGAAAGATTTTAGAGAAGGGATAGAAGAATATAAATGTATGTCCAGGAAGTTTGAAATAGGAAAATGAGGAATGGATAGGGATAAATCATTCTGAAGAGAATAAATACTCATGAATAGCGGCAACAAATTAGTAGAATCTTACTGGCAATTATTCCGTTTAATTTTAGTATTATTTTCCCTTTACCTCATGGGAGACGCATTTTATCGCTGGGATGGGTTCAGGTATTACGCATCATTCTCGGAATTTGTGCCGGCCGTTGCATTAATAACCATTTTCTGGACTACGTTAGCTGTGTTAACAGCCTTTATAGTATGTTTGATTTTCATGGCATTAGAATGGTTTTGCCTGCGCATGAAATGGAAATTTAAGGTTGAACACGTGTTGTTGTTTATATGTTTTTTTGTATTATTTGCAGGGGCTGTCTGGTTAGGAAATAAATTTATATTTCAGGAGATACAAGAAAAAACCTACGGACAATACGGCCTTTTTTTTACTTTTATCATTGCCGCAATAAGCATAACATGGCTGCTTCGTAAAAAATCTGAGCTGTGGATCGGTACCATTCAGAAAAAGATTACCCCTTTGGTATTGCTGTTTGGCTTTTGGTTTATTGTTTCGATGCCTATAGTTGCCTATCACACATGGGTAAAACAACCGGAGAAAGTCATATCACAGGAACCTTCCAGATTTTTCGCAGCAGACAAAGTCAGGCCCAATATTATTCTGATTATTTTTGATGCGATGACTGCGCGGGACATGTCTGCTTATGGCTATCACAGACGAACGACGCCATTTATTAACAAATTAGCAAAGTCAAGCTCATTGTTTAAAAATGCACAGGCTGAGAGCAACCTTACCACGCCAGCCGTTGCGAGTCTTATGACCGGCAAGAGACTATGGACTCACCAGACATATCATTTAAAAGGTTCCAGGCCGGTAAAAGGCGCTAGTGAAAACCTGCCATTAATGCTAAAGAAAAACGGCTATTATACTATGGCATTTGTAGCTAATCCCGCCGCTTCAGTGAATGGATTGGGTATTGCTGAAAGTTTTGACTTTGCGCCTGTTCCGACAGAATTTGTTAATCCTGATTATTTAATCGGGATTATCTATAAATCACTCTACCAGTTATTTGGTGATAAAATCAGGCTGCATAACTGGATTATGAGAGAAGATTTTATTCTGAGAGGTCTTTGGGATGCAATTCATCCTGATTTCACCAAAACGGGCTACCCTCCTGAAAAAATTTTTGAAAGTTTTTTATCAGTTATAGAGGATAATCCTCAGGAACCTTTTTTTGCGTGGATTCATCTATTCCCTCCTCACAGCCCTTATCTGCCGCCATCGCCGTATATGGGAATGTTTGATAAATCAGCAGACTTGAGGACATTAAAAAAACAAGGCAAAATACCTTTGTATGAGTTTAAACGGGAGGATCAGGCAGATATTGATATCCTGAGGGCGCGTTATGATGAATTCATAAGGTATTGTGATAGACAATTCGAGGTCTTTCTTGCTTTATTAGAGGCGAAAAATGAATTGAAAAACACGGTTATTATACTTTCTTCAGACCATGGGGAGAGTTTTGAACATAATTATCAGCAACACTCTGGCCCTCATCTTTACGAACAATTGATTCATATTCCTCTTCTTATTAAGGAGCCGAACCAGAAGGAGGGTGGTATTATAGATAATGTTGTAGCGCAGATAGATATTCCTCCTACAATCCTGGAGTTGGCTGATATACCGATCCCTTCATGGATGGAAGGGCGGTCATTAGTGCCGTTGATGCGGGGCAAAAGCCTTTCTGTGAAGCCAGGGTTCTCTATGAATTTTGAGAAAAACTTCAGTCGTGGGCATCAGATAACAAGAGGGAGCATTTCTGTACGTGAGGGCGACTACAAACTTATACATTATCTGGAAGGGAAGAAATCCCTGCTGTTTAATGTAATAAAAGACCCTGATGAATTGAATAATCTTTTTGACAAGGAACCCGAACTGGGCCGGAACCTCCTGTCTTTTATTAAAGATAACCTCAAAAATGCTAATGAGAGAATCGGCAATGGAATGTGACTTTATTTTCTTGACAAACTATCACAGTTTGTTTTACGATTATAGAATCGTTGTTTTCTTAATGGAGAACTCCTCTTCCCATCTTCATTAACAAGACTCTATGTTCGTGTTACTAATTTATAGTTTTTTCTATATCAGGTTTTTTGATATTAAGAATTAACGTAACTACTCAGGTAAATAGGCCAAAGGCTATTAGGAAATTTGCTTTGATTAATGTAGGGGTGTATTGCAATACGCCCCTACAACCTTTAGTCTTCAGCCTAAATACCTGAGCAGTTACTAATATAATTGCAATATTTCTGTTTTTAAAAAATCAGCTCTATGAATTTTTTGTATAAGATATAACTTACTTGAGAAGTGTTTGAATATGCAAAAATCACCAATCCGAAAATATCTAAAAAAACCTGGTGTGAAATTATGAAAAAAATGAGAAGGGGGGAATATTTTAAAAACAACCTGTAAAAAAAGTAAATTTACTAATAATAGGAGGAAGATATGAGTTTTCTGAAGAATCACAGAAGGCGGTTAACATTTTTTTTAGTATCAGTTTCCATGATACTAATTCCTTTGTTCATCTACAGTTGCGGTGGTAGTGATTATTCTGATTATTACAATAATCCTGACAATGATAAAAATGTTCAGGTTATGATGACTCCGGAGGAAATAAATGACCTGGTAACAAATGGCAATTCCAATATGGTAATACTGCATTTAGGTACCCAGGGAGGCTACAGCAATGGCCATGTGCCCGGCGCATTTTTCGTG
>JAZFSN010000092.1:0-7869 GCA_036446195.1 Thermodesulfovibrionia bacterium
GTAACAGTTTACAGGGGTCAGGGGTCAGGGATCAGTAAAAACCTGATAACTGATAGCTGGCAACTGATAACTGTATTTTAGGAGGTTTTTAGTGGTTCCATTAAGCTGGTATATTTTACTGAGTGCCGTGGTATTCAGTATAGGCATTTTTGGTTTTCTTGCGAGACGCAATCTGATTATTATATTTATATCCATAGAGCTTATGCTGAATGCTGTCAATATAAGTCTTGCTGCTTTCAGCCATTATTTGCAATCCATGCAAGGTCAGATACTCGTGTTTTTTGTGATTACTGTTGCTGCTGCCGAGGCAGCAATCGGGCTTGCCATATTAATCGCGTTCTACAGGAACAAACCCACCGTTAAAGTGGATGAGATAAACCTTCTTAGGGGGTAGAGATACGAGATACGAGATAGAGAATGCTTAAATATTTATTAATACCATTACTGCCGCTACTTGCTTTTGTTATAAATATCCTTTTTGGCAGAAGATTTATCAAGGATAATGCCCACTGGATATCTGTTCCAGCAGTTATTGGTTCTTTTATACTCTCAGCGTGGGCATTTATGGATGTAAATGCCGGCAATGTCATTAATGTAAATGTTTATGACTGGATTATATCCGGAAATTTCACTGTCTCCATTGGCTTCCTCATAGACCAGTTGACTGCCGTAATGCTTATAGTTGTCACGTCCATCAGCTCCCTGGTTTTTATTTATTCAATAGGATACATGCATGGCGATAAAGGCTACTACAGGTTCTTTGCCTACTTAAGCCTCTTCGTTTTTTCCATGCTTGTTCTTGTTATGGCCAATAATTTTCTCCTTCTCTATTTTGGATGGGAAGCAGTGGGACTCTGTTCTTATTTTCTTATAGGCTTTTGGTTTGACAAAAAATCTGCTGCTAATGCCGGCAAGAAGGCATTTATCGTAAACAGATTCGGAGATTTCGGTTTTGGTCTTGGGATAATATTGATTTTTTTAACTTTTGGAAGTCTTGAATATGTGAAGGTTTTTGGTAACGCAGGCAGTATTATCGGGCATACCATGAACATACTTGGATATGAGGTCAGCACCGTCACGGTTATCTGTCTTTTGCTCTTCTGCGGCGCTGTTGGAAAATCTGCCCAGATACCGCTTCATGTCTGGCTTCCGGATGCCATGGAAGGGCCAACACCGGTTTCTGCCTTAATCCATGCAGCTACCATGGTTACAGCAGGGGTATATATGGTTGCACGCTGTAGTCCTCTTTTTGATCTCTCGGCAACTGCTATGGCTACAGTGGCTGTTGTCGGAGGAGTAACCGCACTCTTTGCTGCTTCAATAGCGCTTGTCCAGAATGATATGAAGCGGATTATTGCATTTTCTACCATCAGCCAGCTCGGGTATATGTTTCTTGCACTTGGTATGGGAGCGTACTCTGTAGGAATCTTTCATTTATATACTCATGCATACTTCAAGGCATTGTTATTCCTTGGAGCAGGAAGCGTTATTCATGCGCTGAACAATGAAGTGAATATACAGAAGATGGGCGGACTGAAAAAGTATATGCCGATTACTTACTGGACGTTCATTGCCGGATCATTGAGTATTTCCGGGTTTCTGGGATTTGCAGGTTTTTTCAGCAAGGATGAAATACTCTGGAGAGCGTATACCGGTGGAAATCTGGGGAAATTTCTCTGGTTCCTGGCTACGACCACCGCCTTTATGACTGCTTTTTATTCGTTCAGATTAATATATCTGACGTTTCACGGAAAATTCCGTGGTGTCCCGGAGCAGGAGCATCACCTGCATGAATCTCCGCCTGTTATGACAATCCCCCTGATATTCC
This sequence comes from Thermodesulfovibrionia bacterium, assembly GCA_036446195.1. Classification (GTDB taxonomy): domain Bacteria; phylum Nitrospirota; class Thermodesulfovibrionia; order UBA6902; family BMS3Bbin08; genus JAZFSN01. Next base: position 1,829 of record JAZFSN010000092.1, read on the forward strand.
TTGCAGTTGGCGCAATAGCTGCCGGATGGGTGGGAATTCCCCATCTTTTCATGAAACACGGAGACAAAATTGGAGAATTTCTTGCCCCTGTGCTCGGCTTTGCAAAGGGTGAGGGCAGTTATGCAGAAGAGTGGTTTGTTATGGGAATCTCTGTAGTAATCGGACTTGCAGGGATATTTTTTGCTTATATTATGTACATAAAGAAGACCGAATTGCCGTATACTCTTGGATTAAAATTTCAGTCTCTCTATAAACTCCTTTACAACAAATACTGGGTTGATGAACTCTATGACAAGACCATTGTACGGCCCGTGCTTAAGAGCAGTGAAAGAGTCTTCCTTGGATTTATTGATGGAAAGATAATAGAAGGCTTTATTAACGGCGTCCCCGGCATGATTAATGCCTTTGGCCAGAGATTAAGACATATTCAGACAGGTATCTTTTCCTTTTACGGGCTTATTATGGCGGCGGGAGCTCTGGTGATAATAGGCCTGGTAATTTTTATGAGATAGCAAAATGGCAGATATAATATTAAATCATCTCAATTATCCAATCCTGACTGTGACGGTGTTTCTGCCGCTAACAGGAGCGCTGCTGATTCTTTTCATAAAAAATTCGACCTATGTAAGATGGACTGCCCTTTCTGTAACCATTGCCACCCTTTTCGTGGCACTGCCTCTGTTAAGCAATTTTGACAAAACCACCTATAAAATGCAGTTTGTGGAGAAACAGTCATGGATTCCCTCATGGGGAATAAATTATTTTGTAGGAATTGACGGTATAAGCATCCTGTTTATATTTCTCACTGTTCTGCTCAGCATCCTGTCTATACTTGTCTCATATAAATCTATTGAGAGAAAAGTAAAAGAGTTTCATATAAGCATTCTAATTATGGAAACAGCCATGCTGGGGGTATTTGTGTCCCTGGATTTTTTCCTGTTTTATATCTTTTGGGAAACAATGCTTATTCCTATGTTCATCCTGATAGGGGTATGGGGTGGACAGCGGAGGATTTATGCTGCCATAAAATTTTTTCTTTATACCCTTGCAGGAAGCGTGTTGATGCTTGTAGGTATTGTGGTTTTATATTTTTATGGTGAGAGAACACTTGATATACTGGCACTGAGCAGGCTTTATTATCCCTTTACACTGCAGTGCTGGCTCTTCCTGGCATTTTTTGCAGCCTTTGCTGTAAAGGTCCCCATGTTTCCTTTTCATACATGGCTGCCTGATGCACACACAGAGGCGCCTACGGCCGCCAGTGTAATCCTTGCCGGGGTGTTAATCAAGATGGGAGCATACGGGTTTTTAAGATTTTCGATACCCATGTTTCCGGATGCAACAAAATATTTTATTTTTCCCATTTTCGTGCTGTCAGTTATAGCAATTATTTACGGTGCACTTGTATGTTTTGCCCAGAAGGATTTAAAACGTCTCATTGCCTATTCAAGTGTGAGTCACATGGGATTCGTAACGCTCGGTATTTTTACCCTCAACACCCAGGGCGTGGAAGGCGGAATTCTGCAGATGATAAATCACGGCATTATTACAGGCGCACTGTTCCTGATGGTTGGAATTATATATGAGAGGACTCATACGAGAATGATTGAGGATTACGGGGGATTTGCATCTGCTGTCCCATGGTTTGCAGGGGTTTTCATGATATTTACCCTTGCCTCCATTGGACTTCCAGGGACAAACGGCTTTATCGGAGAGTTTCTGATAATACTGGGTGCCTTCAGTGCAAACAAACTGATTGGCGTGCTTTCGGCAACAGGGATTATACTGGGTGCAGGATACATGCTGTGGCTTTATCAGAGAATCTTTTTTGAAACGCTTTCACCTAAGTACACAAAGCAGGAGCTTCCCATACCCGGTGATTTGAATTTCAGAGAAGCTGTTGTCTTAATTCCGCTGATTATACTTGTTTTCCTTATAGGGCTTTATCCTGAGGTTCTTTTGAGCTATATGCATTCTTCAGTTGAACATCTGATAAGCAATGTAAATACCGGAGCGGGAAAAGAAAACCTTATTACGAACTATTTAATGGAGATTTTTTGATGGTTATAAATAATTTTGATTTACTGAACATAAGGCTGATTGCGCCCGAGCTCATTCTTATATGTACAGCCTTTATACTTCTCATGCTTGATCTCATTATTAAAAGAAAAGAGATTATTGCTTTTACTGGAGTTATTGGCACACTTCTGTCTGCCTTTGTCAGTTACAAGCTCTATGCATCAGGGGTGTCTGACAGCGCCTTCGGGGGGATGTTCATATTTGACGGATACGCTTATTTTTTTAATTTAATCTTCTATATCAGCATTATTCTTACGATATTTATCTCACTGAAATATATGTCCGTTGAAAAGGCATCTCTGGGGGAATACTATGCCCTTCTTCTCTTTTCCTCATCGGGCATGATGATCATGGTTGGTGCAGCAGACCTGATAGTCCTTTATCTCGGCCTTGAGCTGATGGCGCTTTCTACGTATATCCTTACAGGTCTCTTAAGAACCCAGCTCCGCTCCAGTGAGGCGGCACTTAAGTACTTTTTCCTTGGCGCTTTTTCATCGGCATTTCTTCTCTACGGAATTTCTCTTACTTACGGATTAACCGGAACTACTAATTTAAAAGATATTTCATCTTTACTGGTAGCATTGGACCTTACAGGCAATCCAGTTCTGCTTTTAGGTCTTATATTTATAATAGTTGCATTTGGATTTAAGATAGCACTTGTGCCTTTTCATATGTGGGCTCCGGATGTTTATGAGGGAGCACCCACTTCTATAACAGCCTTTATGTCAGTCGGCCCAAAGGCGGCCGCATTTGCAGTCATGGGTAGGGTGTTATTCGTTTCTTTTGGAGCTGTTCACGTACAATGGGCCAGTATCCTGATACCCTTGTCAGTGTTATCTATGGCCGCAGGAAGTATTATTGCTCTTGCGCAGACAAATATAAAAAGGATGCTTGCATACAGCTCTATTGCGCATGCAGGTTACGCGCTTCTGGGAATTATTACCGGAACGCCCGAAGGCCTGTCCAGCACTATGAACTATTTAATGATATATACTTTTATGAACATTGGGGCGTTTGCAATAATAATACTTTTAAGAACGAAAGATTTTCCCTGTGAAAACCTTGAGGACTTCTCAGGTCTGGCCAAAAACCATCCGGTAATTTCTGCGTGTATGCTTATCTTCATGTTTTCTCTTACCGGGATTCCGCCTACAGCAGGGTTTATCGGCAAGTTTTATGTCTTTATGGAAATAATCAACGCAGGTTATGTGTCCCTGGTTATTATTGCTGTTATATTCAGTGTAATCTCTGCCTTCTTTTATCTAAGGGTTGTAATGTATATGTACATGAAAGAACCAAAAGGGGAAGTTGCTCTTGCCACCTCTGTACCTATGAGTATTGCACTTGCCGTAACAGTGCTGATGGTTATTATTCTCGGGATCTTCCCTGATTATCTTCTGAGATTTGCAATGTTTTCAATATCAGGTTAAGCTCATGATTTGTTATTCGTTATTAAAATAAACTAATAACCTACAACTGTTTTTTAACCTCTTTTCTGTTTTAAAATCAAGACCTTATCGTTAATTTTCAAAGAAAAGGCTGTAGATAATACTTGACTAATCCGTAATATTTTTATATTTTTATAACATGGAAAAACAAAGGGCAAACAGGGTATTTAAAAAATTAGAGGTTAAATTCGAGACTAAGGGCGAGAATACTGCAATAACCAGCAATTTATCAGAAACAGGAATCTTTATCAGCACCAAGAGAGGTGTTATCCCGGGCAGTGTCTTGAATATAAAGCTGAACCTTCCAAATGCGCAGAGTCTTGAGATTAGAGGAAAGGTTGTCAGGAAAACGAATTTAATGTCCGGGCAGGCAGGGAAGGCAGAAAACGGCATGGGTATTCAACTAATCAGCCCGCCCCATGATTATATAGATTACGTGCATTCTCTTCTTCATTAACTTCTGAATTATTTATTCCTGTAAATCTAATATCTTATGCTTGTCCTCGCTTGTCCGGGATCGCTCTAATCTTGTCATTCCGGCCACTTTCAACAGTGTCATTCCGGCTCTTGTCCGCCTCAGGCGGATGAATCCGGAATCTTTCCCCTTTTAAAAGAAGGACCCCTGACAAGTCCTGCACCAGACCTGATGGTACCAGGCTGTTCAAACTGATAAATTCGGGATTTGGCAATATAAATAATGTTATTATATTTGCTTGTAAGCCGAAGTGGTGGAATTTGTTCCGACAGACTTAGAATCTATGATTCTTTAGTCTGTCGTGAATCCTCGGAAATGAAGCCGAATCAGAGATTCGGGCATTTTCGGGAGTAGACCTGTCTGCCGTTAGGTAGAGGCCTGCACGTACGCTAAAATTTTATTATATTTAAAAAAAACTTGCCGAAGTGGTGGAATTGGTAGACACGCACGCTTGAGGGGCGTGTGGGGTAACCTGTGCGGGTTCGAGTCCCGCCTTCGGCACCATCATTCTTCGCATAAGCTACGAATAATTATTTGGTGATTAATAATCAAAAAAATAAGCAGGTAAGCGTAGCGAAAGCGAAGTTTACCCGCCTTCGGCACCATGCTTAGCGTTCCACATTTTAGCCTGCCCCGTTGTTAAAGCTTCGCTTTATACTACCGGGGTAAAAGAAAATTTTTTCATTTTTATTTTTAGCAATCCGTTAGGATTTCTGTTTTTAATTCTAACACCTTGTCCAATATAACACCAAACTATTGGAGTTCGACTCCAATAGTTTGGTGTTATATGTCTTTGATTTTATACGGAATTTGCCGCCAAAGAAAAACTGAAATTGTCCAAGAGCTCTCACGGTTTTGACACTTATAAATAATGCTGTCAAAGTGGTTTAGTCGCGAATTAAACTATTGTTAAATTATTGGAGTCGAACTCCAATAATTTGGTAGTTTGCCAAATGGGGTTAGTCGAGTTTCACATCCTGAATGCTTTCAATCCATTCCCCTTTACTAAATTCCTTTAGGCAGTCGATATTGTGCTTTTTATAATTCTTTTCACCGTTAAAAACATCCAGGAGAAATTCCCTCTGGGTAAGCGAAGGAAAGTTCTTTTTCCCGATATAATCCTGAAAACTACTCCACCGGTACTCTTCAAGAAACTTGAACTTCCTCTGCCAATCTATGGGAGTTCGACTCCCATAGATTAGCTTCAGGGGATTCAAATGGATATATTGCGGTATATACTGAAGCTGTTCATTATTTTCCATTAAGACGGCTTTAAACTTCCCCTGAAACAGTACTCCTTCTCTTTCGTATTTTATGTTAAAATAATTGGTATATCCTGTTCCCACCTTATGCATAAATTTCACAATACCTTTTTGAGCTTTTTGTTTTAATAGCAAATGAAAATGGTTTGGCATGAGGGTAAATATCAGTATTTCAACCAGCATCTTTCTTGGCTTTCTGTCCTTTCTGGCAGGTCGTTTTCCGATATCCATTGTCTTGGGATCAAAGTAGTAGTTCACATTCGAAACAGGATCTTCATCATTGAACTCAAAAAGGCTGTGAATAAATCGGTAGTAGTCCTGATTATCCAGAAAAACGTCTCTCTTGTCGACTCCCCGGTTAAAGACATGATAAACATGATTTTTAACGAATTGAGGTTTCCGCATTAATTACAGTATAGCATAAAATTATGGGAGTTCGACTCCCATAATTTGGTCTTTTAATATTTAAAAAGAATTTACCGCCATAGAAAAACTTGAAATTGTCAAAGATTGCGGTGATGCCGCTTAATTTTGGGGCTTGCTATCTCGCCGCCTACGGCGGCAAAAAATGTTCGAACTATTTTCAATATTCTGCACCATTAATCTTCGCTAAAGCACCGGGGGTTACTGTGGAAAACACTATAGCCCGCATAAAAATAACCCTTAATAACTTCCTGTACTCCTGTTTTTAAATCTTGCCTTAAAATACAACATTTCATTTATTAACTAATATCATTAGCGTCCGGTAAAAGTTTTATCTATTCATTTTATGTCATT
>JAZFSN010000093.1:0-7804 GCA_036446195.1 Thermodesulfovibrionia bacterium
ATGACAATGAAATGGGAGGTTTTGTTAATATGATGGGAGAGCTTACTGTGTCATTAGCCAAACCATAAAATAGGATTACACCTGACAGGCTGTTGAAAAACTGTTTTTTATAGCTTTTTACCTCTTTTGCTGTCATTCCCGTCCCGTATCAAGTACGGGATAAATTCCAACGGGAATCTATTCTTTTCAATATGTTACTGGATGCCCGCTTTCGCGGGCATGACATTTACATCGAGAGAGAAGAGTTTTTCAACAAGCTCTTAGAAGAAGTTTTTGCTGAATGCTTCACTTGCAAAAAGCCCTCACTGCATGGATTGTCTTTTTGGTTAAAGAAGCAGTTTATGCAAGAGATTTGAAGAGATGTTCACCGGCTCCACATAAGGGGCATTTCCAGTCTTCCGGGAAATCTTTAAAACTGGTTCCCGGAGGAATTTTCCCCTTTCTGTCTCCCTTGTCAGGGTTGTAAATATATCCACAATTTGCAACCTGACACTGCCACATGTCCTGGTAGTTTGCCATTTTTATTTCACATCCTTAAGTTATCAATATCCCAAGCCCACCTTCGAGGTGGGACTGGATGAAATGCAAAAAGCACCCTGTGGCACTCGTTCAAGTTGAACGACTGGTTATCTCAGCCTTATATTGCATTAATTTACAGGGGTGAGACGATAGATCTTAGCTAGTTTACTCGCAGCGTCAATGTCGTTACGACGAAGTGCTTCTCTTACATCGTCCAATTTTTCTGCATCGTCGAGAGACAGGTACGGAGACCATCCTTCCCCTGTCTCAATCAGTTCAATGCCGACTTCAGCCACGTAATTCCCCTCATGCACAAGTTTAGCATGTTGTCTTTTATTCATTTTCTTCTCTCCATAAAATCGTCTGTCCATAACAAACGATTAGGTTTATATGCTGTGACTAATACGGCTGGTGAAGTTGCATTTTTAGGAATACCCCAAACTACATGTATCGGATTGCCTTATCTGTCATTTTGGAGAGCAAGAACACTTGGACCTTTTGGATATTCAGGGTAATCCTCTACAACTTTGCCATCCTTTACACTGTCCATAATATCTTTCACCAATATGCCATCTTCGGCAAGTTCATCATATCCATGATTGGATATTCTGATTTCGCCTTTTTCGATAAGTTCAAGGATTTTCTTAAACGTTTCACTCATAACTGGTCATATATTAGTATATCTAAAGTAAGACATGAATTTCTTGTTTTTTTAGATAACAATATATTATATAATTTTCTGTATATATATCAGAACTAATAGTATTTATCAATGAAAAATGACGATATTTTGAGAAATTATTATCACTTTCTAACCGGATAATATTACTTTTTTCATGTTATTAGGGAAATGGGATATTTCTTCATAAATGATTATTTCCACTTGCACTTATTAAATTGTGAGAGAGAATTTTCTTTTGTTGTTACAAAGTGATAATGTCACTTATTAAGGGAGTAGTTAGACATAGCATACATTTGGTCTGACACCCAACATCCACCTACGAGGTGGGACTGGATTCTTGCGACTGTTTAAAAAAATTCGGTCTGTGCTTCTTCCATAATTTCTCAATCTCTTTCTCGCCATACTTCTTAATAAAAAGTGCCTTTACTGCTGAGCGGATTGCTTCTATCCGGGTCTTATCTTCGTCATATGCAATCCTCTCCATCATCTCAAGGGTGAAGCTATCAAATCTCATTGTAAAGGACGTGGCAAACCTGTATTCTTTTTTCTTCCTCTTTTTCTTTTTCTCTTCCATATTAAAAGTATATTTTGTCAAGCTTCTTTTCAAAGTCTCTATCGTCTTCTATGCTTTTTGTCGGATTCTTTCTGATAAATTGACTAAATTCTTCTCCTCTGTTAAGCTAACTTTCAAGGAGGTAAATAATATGTCATCAACTTTAAAAGAGGCAATCAGTTCTCTTAAGATATTGCAAAAGTCCTCTAAGCTGAAGGGAAAAGTTTCAGACAAGCTCTTAGGGAAATATGCAGGTATAATCCCACAAGGAAAAACTTCAACGGAAGTTATACGGGAACTTAGAGGCTCAATATATGGTAAGGTAAAGAAGTAATTCATGGAACCTGTACGGATTCTTTTGGATACTGATGTTGTTGTTAATTGGCTTATACAGGAAAGTGAATCAGTATCTAAAAGAGAACTCTGGAAAGCTCCATATGAAATTATTCGACTTATTGAAAACAAAACAATTTCTGGCATAATCTCTCTAACCACACTTATGGAGATTAGATTTCTCCTCCGCAGAAAGAAATCATATACCAAACAGCATATTGAAGATGACATATCAAGACTCACTACTATCTTTGATGTCATTGTCCCCGATGAAATAAGTTTACTTAAGGCAAATACTCTTCAAGCAGAACATCCTCTTGACCCTTTCGATTCCGTTCATCTTTCAATATGCATAGGGCTAAAACCCATTACCCTTATATCAAGGGATAAAGATTTTATCAAAATTTCAAAACAATTTGTTAATACATTAACTCCTGAAAAATTTTTACATAGTATTTAAGTATCAAGCAGTTGTTTCCACAAAAGATTTATATCAAGAAAAAATAACGATTTTTGCTACAAGGTAGAAGTTTTACTTATTCAGGGTATATAAGATAGTGCTTTGAATTTTCTAATCAACTCTTTCCGGGTTATATTGGACGGCATGCTCAGGCAGTTGCTACTTTTTTGATGCTTATCTCTATTCCCTTTAACCGGGGAATTGGGTCTTTATCTCTTATTTTGAGAATGAGCCATTCTTCTAAAACTTCCACAAGTTCTTTTCTGCATTCTTCAACTGTATTTCCATTGGCCCAGATCCCATCAAATCCAGGAATCTCAGCAAACCAGGTTCCATCTTCCAGTTTTTTGTATTCTGCATCCTCTAATGCCCCTTGAATATAAGCAGCTAACATGTCTTATACCTCCTATGTCTTAGTTTTATTTGCTATTTTATAAAACATTATCACTTGTATTATACAAAATCGTAAAGGATTATTATATCAAAACATAACAATAAAGCTTCAAAAGTCGAGTGATTACCTCTGAAATATTAGCACATAAAGATATCCTATGCCCACCTACGAGGCGGGACTGGATTCCCTAAGGTTTACAATTATATCTTATCATTTTTCAGAGGACTACATGAAGAACATGTCAAATGGCGAGAGGGAAATTCTTTTTTGTTTTTTGTGTAGTACATCTACAACTAAACAAAATTATAAGTGAGGGGAATTAAGGATTAACAAAAGAAAAATAGCATAACGTAGAGTTAAAGCGTTCCTTAAGATTGTTAATTGAATAGGACGTTTGTTCATTTTCCATGTCGCGCATTGCAAAAAATAGTGATAGTGTTGACCAGTCTGTTTCGTCCTCGCCTTTTTTGCTTTTTCCGACTTTTGACTCAAGATATTCAACAAAATCTAGTACCTCAGTCTGGAGTGATTCAGGTAGGTACTGAACATGTTTAAGAATTTTTTCTGTCAAAGTCATTTTGTATTCCTCCACTTCGCTATTATAAGATTATCATAGTATTGGAGAAATTACCATCTCATAACATTATATTTTATAGGACATTATTTGAAATAGTTTAAACTCTTTTTTGAGGAGAAAAGCTACTTAATCCCAAGCCACCTACGAGGTGGAACGGGATTCTCTCAACGGGCTGTATTGCTCTTGACCCCTAAACCTAAATCACTGTATCATAATTTTCATGGAAGAACTTAAACAAATATCGCTTGATCTTTCAGTGCTCTCTGAAGACGTTGTAGAAGTTCTTCTGCTTGACGAAACGGCTGAACCATCAATATTCGATGAAATAGCCAAGAATAATACCCATAGACCAAAGATTCTTCACTATCTCCATAATCATCCGAGGACACCCGAGACTACCAGACAATTTGTGGCTGAAAAACTAGGGATGTCTTTGCCGGATAAGGCAGTAAAAGAGGCGACAATCGAGTCTCCAGAAGAAGAAGCAGTTAAATACAGGTCAGAAACTCTACTTCAAAAAATTCAGAAAATGAAGATGGGCGAGCGAATCCATCTTGCACTGCGGGGTAGTAAAGAAATCAGATCAATCCTTTTACGTGACACAAGCAAAGAGGTAATGTTAAAGGTTCTTGAAAATCCTAAAATTACTGTGAGCGAATTAGAACTTATTGCAAAACAAAGAACGTCTTCCGAAGAAATCCTTAGGGCAATTTCAGCGAAGAGGGATTGGGTTAAAAATTACTCAATAATTCTCGCTCTTATTACCAACCCCAAGACACCAATAAGAATTTCCATGAGATATATATCTGGATTGAGAAAAAAGGATTTATTAGCAATTGAAAAAAACAGAAACCTGCCTGATGCTGTCCGTTCTGCAGTAAAAAAGAGAATGTCATTAAAAAGGCAATAATAAAAATTGGAGAATTATTATGAAATATTAAGCGTAAGTTCTGATGCTGACGAACGTACTATAAAAAAGGCGTACCATACACTGGCCAAAAAATATCATCCTGATGTTTCAACCACTAAAGATATGCCGGTAACCAGTGAAAAATTTAAGCTTATTAAAGAGGCCTATGATACCCTTAAAGATAAGGATTTACGAAAAACTTACGATAAGTATACATTAAGTAGAGCCTCTCTTCTGTATAAGTCGCCAAAGGTTAAGGAAAAGACCCCTCATGCTAATAAAGCTGTGGAATACTATAAACGTGGAAGAGCTCTCTACAGTGCCAACGATTTTCATTCTGCAGGCAGGGCATTTCAGACGGCTTTAAACCTCGATAGTGATAATGCCTTGTACTGTTCGTGGCTTGGCCTTTCTTTGTCCCATATACCTGGCAGACTGCACGAAGCAAAAAAGTGGTGTGAAAAGGCAACAAAACTTTCCCCGCTAAACTCTGATTACTACGTCAATTTAGCTATTATTTTCAGGGACGCAGGATTGAAATCCAAGGCGGACAGGCTTTTCAGTAAGGCCCTGAGCCTGGATCCTGACAACAAGAGGATACATTTATGGCTTAAAGAGAAAAATAAAAACTCTTCTTTTAAAGACCTGTTAAAAAAGCTGTTAGGTCGGAAAAAGAAATAGTATTTCGCGGTTGTAAATTTTGTCGAGATAGTTTTTAATAAATTCTCTCTACAGGGACATTTTAAGGTGTGGAATATATCTTTCGATGCTTAGAACATTTAAATTAGAAAAACTACATACTGAGCTTGTCGCCAAGTCAACTCTATTTAAGGCCTTAAAGTACGTAAATAGAAAGACCATTGACCCCCCCCTTCTCCTTATGGATAAGGAAAAGATTAAGGAGAAGGTTTCATTGATTGGAAGAAATATCAGGAACTCAAATGTATTTTATGCTGTAAAGGCGAATCCTGATCTGGAAATAATCAGGTTAATCGATAAACTCGGACTCGGGTTTGAGATTGCCTCTGAAGGCGAACTGAAAATGCTGGCATCAATAGGAACTAATCCTGAAAAGATTATATCGAGCAATCCTGTAAAATCCTTAAAATTTTTGAAGATGGTCCATACCTATGGTATAAATTATTTCTCTTTCGACTCTGTTGATGAGGTTAATAAGCTTGCGAAATTTGCACCTCGCTGTAATGTCTATGTCAGACTCTCTGTACCTAATGAAGGTAGCGAATGGCCGTTAAGCAAAAAATTTGGGGTCGAATTTGATGAGGCGTTGACACTGCTCTCCTATGCAAAGAAAAAAGGACTGAATCCGGTTGGCATTACATTTCATGTTGGTTCACAGTGTACAAATATTTATAACTGGAATACTGCACTTGATAAAGCAAAGGCTTTATGGGATATGGCACAAAAAAAGAATATCAAACTGGATACACTTAATATAGGCGGCGGATACCCTATAAATTATACAAAAAATGTGGTAAAAATTGAGGCTATAGAAAAAAATATAAATAATCTCATTCATGAAAAATTTCCTCGAAACATAAAAATATTGATTGAACCGGGACGGGCAGTTGTTGGAGATGCAGGAATATTTGTGACTTCGGTTATAGGTAAAGCCAGAAGGGCTGATGAAAACTGGCTCTATATAGATGTTGGCGTTTTCAATGGCCTGATGGAGAGTATTGGAGGTATAAAATACAGTTATCTTGTTGAAAGTTCAAGCCGGACTAACTATAAGAAGAAATGGACAATAACAGGCCCGAGTTGCGATAGTTTTGATATAATAGAAAAAGGGCTTTTACTTCCAGAACCTGATATTGGCAGCCTGGTCCTTATTCTTTCAAGCGGGGCATACACTATTTCCTATGCATCTGAATTTAATGGATTCCCGATACCAAAAACAATTTTAATTTAAAGGAGTACGGAAGATGATAAAGTTTTTCGAAAAAGATCCATATGCACTGATCGAATACGCTTATGAAATAGATAATGTTCTTTATAACAACAAGAGCAAATATCAGGATATAAAAATTTTAGAAAACTCTTATTTTGGTAAGATGCTCATTCTCGATGGAGTTGTTCAGCTCACAGAGAGAGATGAATTTTTCTATCATGAAATGCTAACCCATGTTGTTATGCATGCCCATCCCAATCCGAGAAAGGTTGCTGTTATCGGCGGCGGTGATGGAGGAACGGTCAGGGAGGTGTTAAAACATAAATCCGTGGAAAAGGTCTATTTCATTGAAATAGACGAGGAGGTAATAAAGGTTTCAAAAAAATTCTTACCGACTCTATCATGTGATATTGACAATCCCCGCGTTGACATTAGACATATAGATGGCGCCAAATTTCTTAAAACCTATGATGGCGAGATAGATGTTGTAATCGTAGACTCCACAGATATAATAGGCTTTGCTACAAGTCTGTTTACAAAAGAGTTCTTTGCCACGGTGAAAAAAAAACTTACCGAGAACGGATTCTATGTAACACTCTCAGAGTCTCTTCATTTTCATAAAGATATAGTCATAGAGGTTCAAGAGTCAATAAAAAGTGTGTTCCCTGTTGTGGATCTGTACACTGTCCCGATTGCTACTTATCCGGGTAACTGGTGGACATTTTCTGTGGCTTCAAAAGGACTTTCGCCCCGTGAGATGAGGAACAAATTTAAGATAAAAACCAAATATTATAGTGAAGAGATACATCAAAACGCATTCCTTCCCAGAGGTTTTTATGAAAAGCTTATGCAAAAAAAGCTTGAGTGGTAAAAAGGCAGTTACCAGTTAACAGTTGTTATACATAACGACATAAGTCTTATGCAATTTGTCATTCCGTGCTTGACACGGAATCCAGTGCCTTTCTGGATTCCCGCTTTCGCGGGAATGACGCGCTTTGTTGTGATTAATGTCGCCATGTATAGTTATCAGTTACTACAAACGACAAAAAATTTCATTACATATCTATCTCTAAAAAATCCTCTGCAAGAGAAACATCACCATGAAATACCTGCCGACATTCTTTCAGCCTGTCACTATCAGGAAACGGCAGAGTGTGAAGATGAGAAAGCAGGAGTTTCTTCACGCCGGCTTCCCTGGCGACAAGACCACATTCTCTTGGTGTCATATGACTCCCAGCCTTCATGGCTTCAAGGAAGGAGCAATCTGCAATTAAAAGCTCGCAATTTCTTGAAAGCTTAACTATTCCCTGGTCATAATCCGCATCACCAGTAATAACCACTGATTTACCTTGATGTTCAAATCTGTAGGCAATACTGTTTTCTGAATGGACTGTTCCTGCAGTCAAAACATGGAAAGGTGGATAATCCATTTTATCTTCAATCTCGATTATTTGCATCGAGAAAGTC
>JAZFSN010000094.1:0-3679 GCA_036446195.1 Thermodesulfovibrionia bacterium
GTTCGTTTTGCAAGTTCATGGGTTTTTGCCTTTTCTTCATCGGTCATAAGACCCATCAGGCTTACTACATCACTTGCGTCTTTATATCCTGTTGCCTGCAACTTCATTGTAACAAGATAAGGTTTAGTAAGCACAGAAAAAGGGATGCCACTAAAGGTTTCAGCATGCTTTATCGCCTCCAGCTCCCATTTATAGCGTGCAATGAGTAAGTCAATCCTTATGAATTCCTCCATTTTATCCTCAATAAAAATAACATCGTGCTTGAACGGGTCATCCTGGATCTTGCTCCCCTGTATTAGCTTTGCCTGAAATCGTTCTGGAAGGTGACTTCTTAACATACTGAAAAAGATATTGGAATCGTCTGATTGAATTAACTCAGAATAAAAGCAGAAGTCTATATCAATAGTTGTCCGTTCAACGCCATGTAAGATTACAGCATGTCCACCTGCCAGAGCAATATCAACTTCAACGGGAAGTGTGCTGATAATGTTCCGGATTGTATCCAAGGTATCTTTTATAGATTTCATATTCTGAGACTCCTTCGGCCTTTGCCTTGAGAGAAATAATCTCGGATACAATGTTATGCATAACCTCAATCCTCTCCAGTGGCGAAAGCCTGAGAAACTTTTCCTTCTCCTCAACTTTTCTTATTTCCAGTATTGATTTCATTATAATATTATATCATGGAGGAGTAAGTACTTGAAATGAAGACACTGCGTCAAAGAACTTATGTGCGGGTGAGGTAACAATAGGAGATGACTTTGGGAATGTTGTTGCATACTATGCATAACTTATGCATTATTTAGTACCCACCTTCCCAGGAGACAATAACTTCCTCAGTGGCACATCCATGGCTTCAGCTACTGTCGCAGGCATTTTTGCATTAGCAATAGGGAAAAATGGGGATGTAGAAAAAGATAAATTTGAACCTTTTTGAAACCAATTACCACTTAATAACAGATTAAATGTCATTCTGACTTGAGAGAAGTTAAGCTTAAAAATATAGACATATTGAATTTTGATTAATATTTATTTTATAGTTATGCATTATTACAATAAAGGATAGCTTTAAATCATCAGGATAAAAAGGGGAAACTACACGGTTAAGCTCGAAATAGATTTAGGTGCTGGAAAAGACCTTTCATTGATTTACGGAAGGCTTGACAAGAGCCTTAAGATAATAGAAGAAGCCTTTGGCATTGATGCCTCAATAAGAGGGACTAAAATATTCCTTCAGGGTGAGGAAAATGCTGTAAACAGGGCAAAGAAGTTTATCGAGGAATTACAGCAATTAGATACCAATGGCTATATTATAAATCCGGAGGATATAAAATATATAATAAAGGCGTTTGACGTTCCTGCCCTTGAAGATGCCTCTGTCTCTTTAAAAGAATTTTTCCTGAGTACTATCCATGTATCGTCAAAAAAGAGATTTATTGTTCCTCGTTCAGAGACACAGAAAAAATATATTGATGCAATAAGACAGCATGATATGGTAATCGGCATAGGGCCTGCCGGTACAGGTAAAACCTACCTTGCAATGGCAATGGCCATAAGTGCCCTTCTTAAAAAACAGGTAAGCAGGATTATACTTGCAAGGCCTGCTGTTGAAGCAGGAGAAAAGCTTGGCTTCCTGCCGGGTGACCTGTATGAAAAGGTAAACCCTTATTTAAGGCCTCTTTATGATGCACTTTTTGATATGATGGAGGCTGAAAAGGCACACAGGCTTATAGAGCGGGGGACAATAGAAATAGCGCCGCTTGCGTTTATGCGGGGTAGAACACTTAACGATTCCTTTATAATACTGGATGAGGCTCAAAATACCACCTCTGAACAGATGAAGATGTACCTGACAAGGTTAGGCTTTAATTCAAAAACTGTTATTACAGGAGACGTAACCCAGATTGATCTCCCGACCAGCAAGGCCTCAGGCCTTATTGAAACAGAAAAAATACTCAAGGGCATAAAGGGATTACATTTTATTTATTTTACTGAAAGAGATGTGGTCAGACACAGGCTTGTACAGCAGATAATCAAGGCATATGAGAAATTTGAAAATGCACAGCGAACGAAAGTGAGCGAATAAAAATAAATGAATAGTGAGCGTTAGTGAACGAATATAATAAATAGAAAAATCCTTACATTAGCGTTCCCGTTGGTAACACAACGTAGGGAAACCATCTATTTATTAATATTCGTTCACTAACCCCGTTGGGGTGTACGTTCACTAAACGTTCAGGGGTTTCTGTAGGGAACATTAAATCGTTAATTCCTTACATTCGTTTTTCCATAGGGAAAACTAAGAACCCGGGATGAAAACGAAAAAAAATAGCCTGAAGGACATTCAGAAAATCAGGAGGCATTTCGTTTACATTTTTATCGGCATGTTTCAGAAACGTGTTATTTATCCCGGCTTTGAAATAAAAGATGAACATTCTGATAAAAAACCAGCAGAATTACAGATCGTTAAATACAGCAAAAATAGGAAAAGCAGCCCGTAATGTCCTTTCCCTCTTACAGCAATCAGAGGTTGAGCTGAGTATTCTGTTTGTTGGTAACAAAAAAATGAAACAGTTAAATACTGCCTTCAGAGGCATACAGAAGACAACTGATGTCCTTTCTTTCAATTCTGAAATTCCGGTAAAAAAACTCGACTATCCCCAGGGCAACGGCTTACAGCGACCTGTACTTGGAGACATTGTCATAAGTATACCAAAAGCAGTGTCACAGGCAAGAATATCGGGTGCTGGTCTTTATGGTGAGATTTATCGTCTCTTAATCCACGGCGTACTGCACCTGTCAGGATACAACCACGAAAAGTCAGGACACAGGGCAAAGGTTATGAGAAAAAAAGAACAGGAGATATTAAGTGCCATTAAGGAAATGGGTTGAGAGCGCTAATTATGCAATCGAGGGTATCCTTCCTGCCGTCATTTCTTATCTTAATCCGCCTGTCCTGATTGCGCAAAGCAGGGTTAGTGTCGGGATTCACAGACCATGGGAGGTCATTCTTGGAGCACTGCTTGGCTCGGTTGTTGCCTTTTTAGTCTTTAAAATATTATCATAGTTTTAATTGGCTTTTAAGTTCAAAAAATCCTCGAAAAAAAGAAAACTCAAAATAATAGAAATTAGTTAGAAGGGTATGTTGAGAAATGAAGAGACCCGGTATAGTCTTTTTCCTTATAATGTTTCTACTAAGCACATCTGTTATTGCAGGGGCTGAGTCCATTCTGGACCAGGTTAATAAGAGAGGGGTGGTAAAAATTGGTTCAGGAACAACTGTCCCTCCTGTCAATTATATTGATAAAGACGGCAACTGGACAGGTTTTGACATTGACCTGGGAGATGCCATTGCCAAAAGGCTTGGCGTTAAGGTCAAAAGGGTCAATGTCAATAACAAAACCAGAATTGCCTTTCTGGCATCAGGAAGAATTGACCTTGCAATCTCAAGCATGAGTCATACGAGGAGCCGTGACGAGCAGATTGATTATGCAGAGCCGCCTTATCTGTGGTCTGGCAAAATCTTCTATGCTAAAAAAGGCAGGTTTACATCCATAGCAGAGCTTGGAGGGAAAAGAATAGCTGTAGTTCAGGGGTCTAATGCATATATTGCAGCCCCTCAGGAGATTGCAAAATATACTAAAGAAAAACCCATTATGATGTCATTTCAGAATAATTC
>JAZFSN010000095.1:0-7516 GCA_036446195.1 Thermodesulfovibrionia bacterium
GACATATCTATTCTGGAGGCGCTTAAGAAAAACGGTATCTATCTTACGTCCTCATGCGGTGGAAAAGGCACCTGCGGAAAATGCAGGATAATCGTTAAATCCGGCCCTGTTGATACCCGCTCAAAAATAAAAGTTTCCCAAAAGGAAATTGGGAAAGGCTATGCCCTTGCCTGTCAGAGCTTTCCACGGGGCGACGTATTAATTGAAATACCAAAAGAAGCAGAACTAACAGTTGAGGGCAAGATTGCTACAGGAAAATCAAAAGACCTTCAGGGCTTTCTTCATTCAATTGGAGCTGAAATAGAGCCCCTTGCAGAGAGGTTTGTGCTTAAACTTACTCCGCCGTCTCTTGTTAATAATATAAGTGACCTTGAACGACTGAAAGGGGAACTCTCTTCAGGAGGCCTGGGATGTCTGAGGGTTCCATTCAGATTTCTGCCGAATCTTGCAAATACAGTCAGAAAAAAGAACTGGGAAATAACTTTGAGCACTATCTGGAATGAAGACTGCAATGAGATTACCAATATTTTCCCGGGCAACAGGAAAACATCAAGATATGGCGTTGCCATTGACATTGGAACTACAACACTTGTGGTCTATCTTATTGACTTGAACGATGGAAAGCTTGTGGACATCGCCTCTACCTATAACTCGCAGATGAGATTTGGAGATGATGTTATTACAAGGATTGTTTACATAAAAGAGCATAATGCATTAAGGACCTTAAACAGGACAGTTATTACTGACATCAACATTCTCCTTTCTCTATTAATAAAAAACCACAGCATAAATACCGACTCTATAGACAGCCTTGTTATAGCAGGAAACCCGACAATGACACACATCTTTTTAGGCCTTGATCCCTCCGCCATAAGAGAAGAGCCTTATATTCCAACGGCAAACATTTTCCCTCTTTCTTATGCCAAAGAGATTGGAATAAAAATTAATTCAAACACCCCAATATATACATTCCCATGTGTTGCAAGTTATATGGGAGGAGATATTGTTTCAGGTATTCTTGCCTCGAGGCTGCATAAAAAGAATGAGCTTTGCCTTTTTATTGACATAGGCACTAACGGCGAGATAGTTCTGGGGAATTCCGAATGGCTTGTAGCAGCAGCATGTTCTGCGGGCCCGTGTTTTGAAGGGAGCGGCATCAAGCACGGGATGAGGGCTACAGACGGCGCCATAGAAGACGTGAGAATTAACCGTACCACACTTGAGCCGGAGATAGAAATAATCGGGGAAGGGATGAGACCTGTGGGCATATGCGGCTCAGGAATAATTGATTTAATTGCAGAGATGTTTTTAACGGGAATTTTAGACCGGAAAGGCAAACTGCAGAAAGAGATTTCCAGAAGGATTAGGCAGGGTGAAGACAGTCTTGAATTTGTTGTATATTCCGGAGACGGCAGGGACATAGTCATTACAGAATCTGACATTGAAAATCTGATAAGGGCAAAGGCAGCGATATATGCGGGATTTGCCATACTCCTGAAGGAGGTAGGCTACACATTCAATGATGTGCACAAAATATATATAGCAGGCGGTTTTGGAAAATTTTTAGATATAGGAAAGGCTATAATACTCGGGATGCTGCCTGATTTGCCAAAAGACAGATTTGAATACCTGGGCAACACCTCAATAAAGGGAACCTATCTCTGCACCCTTTCCCGTAAGATGCGCGAGGAGGCAGAAGAAATAGCAAAAAAGATGACCTATCTTGAGCTGTCAGTGTCACGCTCATTCATGGATGAATATGTTTCAGGTCTTTTTCTCCCGCATACAAATATAGATGCATTTCCAAATGCCAGTAAGCTGATGAAAAATCAGCCCTGAATATCACAAATTTTTAAATGTATAGTTATAATCAGGTTTTTTTTGTTATAATTATAAACCATGAGAGAAACCGGGGGAGGAAGTGGATAAAAAAAAGGTCCTTTTAGTTGATGACAGTTTTGCTATTGCCCGGCAACTGCAATCAATAATTGATGCCTCAGGCCTGTTTGAGGTTGTCGGCCACGCAAAAAATGGTATTGAAGGGATAAAATTCTACACAACCCTAAAGCCTGATATTGTTTGTATGGATCTTATTATGCCGGAGATGGACGGAATTCAGGCTATCAGAACCATAATAGGCCTTGAAAAAGAAGCCAAGATTGTGGTTATCTCTTCAGCCGCGGGCTTCAGGGATAACGCCATGGAGGCAATAAAGTTCGGCGCCAAAAAAGTTATTACAAAACCGTTTGAGCCGGAAAAAGTCATTGAAACACTAAAAACCCTGTAAACCCCGTTAGAGAACTTTATCCTCTAACGGGGTAAAGAATAAAAAATGGCTATAAAATTTTTTGGTCAATATCTTTTAGAAAAAAATATTATCAAACCGTCTGAGCTTATTGACGCAGTAAAATATCAGGAATCAAAAAACATTAAACTCGGGGAGTATGCCTTATCTAAATGTTATATTAATGAAAAAGATCTGGAAAGGATACAAAATGAGCAGAAAAATGTTGTAATGCGGTTTGGCAGGCTTGCTGTAAAGCTGAATATTTTAACTCCTGAACAGATTGAAGAGATATTAACAATGCAAAAAAATGACCGTCTCCTTATTGGAGAGGCATTAGTGGGAAAAGGCTTTTTAACCCGTGAAGTTCTGGAAAGGGAACTTGCATTATTTAAGGAGGACCAGAGTAAATACGCCACGGGTGAGATAATCACTCCGAAAGGGATAAAGAACACAGAAACTGTAAAGGACATAGTAGACCTCACTCAAAAGCTGATCCAGCATATGACAGGCTTAAACATTAAAGTTGGTGAGGGGTTCATAAGCGAAAATGAACCACAGAAAAACTTCTTATTAATATTAGTCTCTCTTTATGGAAATCTTAACTATGATTATGCACTTGCGCTACCTAAAGAGATATCGGAATTAATTGTCTCTGCAGTTATTGGCAAAGATGTTAAAAACGAGCCAAGAGAATTTATTACTGACGGAGTAAAGGAATTCTGCAATATTGTCTGCGGGAACATACTTGCCAAATTATCCGAGAAAGGGAAGAACATGGATATTGCTCCACCCGAAGAAGTAGTCTTCACTGATGACGGTTATCACCTGGTAAAAGGAAGAAAGAGTATGAATTTTCCTATTATCTTTCCAGAACAGGAAAGCACTTTGATTTTAATAGAGGACGAGTAAGAAAACACCTCTAATTATTTTTCCAATATCTTTTCCCACGGCTTTAAGATAGCAAGAGAGAATTTATGCCATAGTCAGAACTATTTCCCGCTCCTCTATGTCAACTCTGTCAATCCTTACTCTGAGTTCTTTACCTATGGTAAAGATTTTCTTTCTGTTCCTGCCGACAAGGCGGTAATGCTTCTCATCAAATTTGTAATAATCATCTGACATACTGGAGACATGCAAAAAACCCTCAACAAAGAAATCCCTCAGCTGTATCCTCAAACCGGCCGTAGTAATATCAGTTATAAAGCCTTCATACTCGTCTCCTGCCTTGTCCTTCATAAACCAGACTCTCATAGCCCTTATAACTTCACGTTCTGCCTCGTCAGCAACCCTCTCGGCTCTTGAAGAATGAAAGGCAATCTCTGATAGTAATCCCCAGAGATATTTTTGTTTTTTAGCCGTGAGTCTCTCCCTCTTTATTGAATTTCTGAGTATCCTGTGAACCACAAGGTCAGGATATCTTCTTATAGGGGAAGTGAAATGGGTGTAAGCCTTTGATGCGAGGCCAAAGTGTCCTAAATTATCAACAGAATACTTGGCCTGTTTGAGTGAACGCAAAAGAAGTATGTTCACAATAGATTCTTCAGCTATTCCTTTTGCATCCTTAAAAATTTTATGAAAAGCCCTGGTGCCGATTTTTTTTATCTGCAGCCCGAAGCTGTTAAAAATTTTCTTCAGCCTCTCGAGTTTAGCAGTATCAGGCTTTTCATGGATTCTGTAGATTGCCGGAATCCCTAAGGCCTCAATATGCGAGGCAACAGCTTCGTTAGCTATTATCATAAACTCCTCAATAATTACATGACTCAAATTCCGTTCGGCTTTAATTATTGCCTCAGGCCTCCCCTGCATATCAAGAAGCACCTCTGGTTCGGGTAAATCAAAATCAAGACTGCCGCGCCTCAGCCTTTTCTGCCTGAGAAGTCCGCAAATCTCTTCCATTGTCTCAAAGCTCTCAAGAAGATATTCGTATTTTTTCCTTTCAGCACGATCATTATCTGCAAGGATTTTCTTTACTGATGTATAGGTCATTCTCTCATTGCTGTTTATGATGCTCGGATAAAAATCCTTTTTTATTAAATGCCCATTTTTATCAATTTGCATTTCAACGGTAAATGTCAGCCTGTCGGATTTCGGTACCAGACTGCAAAGATTGTTTGAAAGTCTCCTGGGGAGCATGGGAAGTACCCTGTTGGGGAAATACACGCTTGTGCCCCTGCGCCTTGCCTCCAGGTCAATGGTGGAATCCCATGATACATAATGACTCACGTCTGAGATATGCACCCAGAGGGTAAAACCCCCGGCAGTCTTCCTTACTGACACTGCATCATCGAAGTCTTTTGCCTTTTCCCCGTCAATGGTAACAGTGAGAAGATGGCGGCAGTCAGCCCTTCCCTGGACGCCTGCCTTCTCCCTGAAACCCCTGGCCTCCTCAAGCACAAGAGAAGGAAATTTAACAGGTAGTGAATAATCCTCGATAATCAGGTCAACCTCAAGTTCAGGGCTGTCTGCATCCGGTATTACCTTTAAGACCCTGCCTTCAGGTTGCCTTGAAACAGTTGGATAGGATATTAGCTCGGCAACGACGGTATCTCCAATTTTTGCATTTGCTTTCAACTTTGGACTGATATAAATATCAAAAGGATTTTTTTTGTTTTTTGGCTTTACATAATAGAAGTTCTTTCCGTAACAGAGTTTTCCCACAATCTTTTTCTGCCCTCTTTCAAGGATTTTTATTATCCTGCCTTCTTTTTTTGCAGGGCTTTCAACCCTGGCAACAACATGATCTCCTGACATTGCCCCGGAGGTTTTTCTTGGAGGGACAAAAAGGTCTTTTTCCCCTGCCTTGTCAGGAACGACAAATCCATAACCATCTCTGTGCGCCTCAAAAAATCCTGTCAGGAGATTCATTTTTTCAGGAGAACCGTAAAGACCTGAACGGGTTTTAAAAATATCACCTGAATTAATTAATGATTTCAGAACCCGCCCGAGTAAGCGGGATTCTGTTTTGGGGAAGCCGAGTGCCTTAGAAATCTCATTTAGAGTAACCGGCCTGCTGGTCTTAGTCCTTAAAAAGATAAGAATTCCTTCTTTGTCCTTAATGTCTTTTGGAATCATTGTGATTTAAAAATTATAGCACAGTATGCAATTCACAACACAAAACATTGCAAATCCTAAAATTAACAATTAGCACATCAAATTTATTCTTTCGTAAATTGTTACTAAGGAATTCATAAGTAAGACCACATTCTATGTCATTCCCGCCTGCCTGCCGGCAGGCAGGCTTGTCGGGAATCTTTCCTGCGATTCCGAACAATTCGGAAGGATTGCGGACAAGCCGCAATGACAAAAACCAGTCTTCAATGTCGCTTTACTTATAAACTCATTAGTAAATGTTAACTTTGTCCAGCTTCAGGCGGATCCGTTCTCCCCGGCGAATCTATTCAACCGGGGCGGACAATATAATTTTGTAATTTATTGTTTCCCGAGTCCTTTTGTTTTTTGTCCCTTGAGATATTTCTTCAGGTAGAGGCCTGTATAAGAATTTTTTTGTTTTATTATTTGCTCCGGTGTACCGTCAGCAACAATATTTCCGCCCTCTTCGCCGCCCTCTGGTCCAAGGTCTACTATCCAATCAGCACACTTTATTACATCGATATTATGTTCTACTAAAATAACTGTGTTACCGGCATCTACAAGGTCATTCAAAACCTCAAGAAGTTTTTTTATGTCAGCAGGGTGAAGTCCAACAGTAGGTTCATCAAGTATGTAGAGATAATCTCTCCTGTCAGTAATACCAAGCTCGGCACATATCTTAAGCCGCTGGGCCTCGCCTCCTGAAAGAGTTGTAGCCGGCTGGCCGAGTCTCAAATACCCAAGGCCCACAGATGCCATAAGTTCCAGTCTTTTCAGGAGGGAAGGAATATGTGAGAAAAAAATGATAGCCTCATTGACCGTTAACTCAAGCACATCGTGAATATTTTTCCCATTACAGGTAACTGCTAAGACCTCTGGCTTATATCTCTTGCCTCCGCATTCATCGCACCTGATATAAAGATTTTCGAAGAAATACATCTCAAGTCTTTGGAAACCATTTCCATTGCATGCCTCACATCGACCACCATCAGTATTAAATGAAAAATATCCAGGTCCAAATCCGAGATTCTTTGCCTGCGGCTGTTCTGCAAAAAGTTTCCTTATATGGTCAAATGCCTTGATATAAGTAATAGGGTTAGACCTCGGACTCTTGCCAATTGGAAGCTGGTCTATAATTCTGACGCCTTTCAGATATTCAAGCCCTTCAATAGACTTGAAAGGAAGGGGGTTTTTAAATTCCACCCTAAAGGCCTTTGCAACTGCATTATAAAGGGTGTCCTTTATAAGAGTGCTTTTACCTGAGCCGGAAACTCCCGTTATGCAGACCGAAGTCTGAAGTGGAATGTCCAGATTTATTTTCTTAAGATTATGTCCGGTGGCACCTTTTATTGAGAGTGTATTGCCGCTGCCTTTTCTTCTGTATCCGGGAACCGGTATTGACTCTGAATTATTTAAATAAGCTGCCGTGAGGGTGCTGGATTTAAGAAAATCCGCCTTACACCCTGAAAATAGCAGATTTCCTCCGTTTCTGCCTCCTCCGGGGCCGAGTTCTACAATCCAGTCAGAAGAATTAATAACGTTCTTATCGTGTTCAACAACAATAATGGTATTTCCAATATCAGCAAGCTCCCTTATTATCTCTACAATTCTGTTTACATCCCTGGGGTGAAGCCCTACTGTCGGTTCATCTAAAACATAAAGGGTTCCCGTGAGTTTAGATGAAAGCTGATTTGAGAGGTTTATTCTTTGCAACTCTCCGCCTGACAGGGTCTTGGACATTCTGTCCAGAGTCAGATACCCCGCTCCTACCCTAAGGATAAAACCGAGTTTGAGGTTAATCTGTCTGCGTATATCTGAGGACATTTCCAGTTCATATGCTGTAAGACCGGGATTTGAAAAATAGTCGCTCAACTGGGATATGGATATGCCTGCGAGCTGTGCAATATTGAATCCCCCAACTGTAAATGCTAGTGCTTCAGGCCGAAGCCTGCTGCCTTTGCAACGCTT
Source organism: Thermodesulfovibrionia bacterium (assembly GCA_036446195.1). Taxonomy (GTDB): domain Bacteria; phylum Nitrospirota; class Thermodesulfovibrionia; order UBA6902; family BMS3Bbin08; genus JAZFSN01. The sequence goes on from JAZFSN010000095.1 coordinate 7,346, forward strand.
GCAGGTCACTGCCTTACGGTATCTGCTTAAAAATACTCTCACATGAAGCTTATATCGTTTTTTTTCTAATTCCTCAAAAAACTCGTTCAATCCGTAAAAATCAGCGTTTCCCCTGAAAATCAACTCCTTTATTTTCCTCGGGAGATTTTTATAAGGAATATCGAGTTTAAT
>JAZFSN010000096.1:0-16901 GCA_036446195.1 Thermodesulfovibrionia bacterium
AGAGGCTTTTTAACTGAAAGCCTGCTGTCACCCAACCCTGCCCCTGTTACACCCTTTATAACTAAATTACCGTCTTTCCTGACCTCATAAAGAAAAACATTTTGAGGCCTTCTGCTCCTTCCATAATCAGGAAAACCAAAAGCGCTGTGGTAGCTCTCAAGAAAACCGTCCATAAAACCATCGCCAAAATAAAACACAGGAATATCTATATCAAACTCAATAAAGCCTTTAATAATCCTTTTATATATGATATTAAACTCTGTGATCTCCATGTCCAGATTTACAGACCAGTCGTTTGAACTCCGAATTGTGTAAGTGCTTGAATGGGATACGCTGATGGATAAAGAATTCTCCATTAGAGCCTTTTCTAAGTAAGGCTGGTTGACATGGAGAAATATGGGATACTGGTTCTTTACCTGAAGAGGTCCCTCAAAGGAATAAACTACAGATGAAGAAAAAGAAATAAGAAAAACAAGCGGAAAAAAGAATTTAAGCATCTCTTTCACAGCGCATAAAATATCAAAAAAGGAGGAAATAAGTCAAATGCCCCTTTGGACAAACCTTGCTTTATTTTCCATTAAAGCCTGCACAGGCCTTAAACCATAAGGACTGCCCTGCTCTATTGCGATAAGCACCGTGCCACCGCCTGTGAAGAAATAGTATTTTGTATTGTCAAGGACAGAGAGATACAGGCCCGGACACAGGTCTTTAAACTCCTGAAGCGTGTCACCGCCTCCATACATTTTTAATGCAGAGGTGTTTTTGTCTATAGTCTCATCAAGTGCTTTTGATCCAAGTGTGAAATGAGGGGTAAACCCCATCACTGCATTTACAAAGATGGTCCTGGCATTGAGTATTGTCTCAGAGACCTTTTTATCCACAAAAGACTCCGGGGCAATATCAAGGATATAGCCATATTTACCGCCGCTTTTGAAATCCCTTACAGATATTGTCCTGAACCTGCCATCGATTCTACCTTCTATTGTGTCTGATTCAACTATAAATGGAAGCTCTATTATTTTCTGCGCTTCTCTGTCCATAATGACAAGCTCTCTTGCAGTATCTATATCTTTGTCACTGACCCCCCTGATGGAAACTTCGTATTTGGCACAAAGATAGGTATTGTAAATAACACCACCCAGAATAAGTCTGTCAGCCTTATTATAAATTGCGTAGAGCGGGCCAATCTTGGTGTCGTATTTAGCACCTGCAATAACTGCAACAAACGGTCTTTCAGGGTTTATGACCCTGTTCAGGTTTTCTATTTCCTGTTGCATAAGAAACCCTGCATATGAAGGGATATATTTCGTTATATCATAGGTAGACACATGCGGCTGCCAGGAACCAAACGCATCGTTAACATAAACATCTGCAAGCCCTGCAAGCTGGACTGCAAAGCTGTCCCTGAAAAAACCCTCGCCTTCTTCACCGCGAAACCATCTTGTATTGGGCAGGTATATGCCCCCGATTTTCCTGTTTCTTAAATCCTCAATAGCAATACTGAGAGAATCTCCTATTCCCGCTATACCATTGTCATAATCGATACTAAACTTTGGAATATATAAATCAGAGTAAAGCTTGTGTCTGAGGTATCCGACAACCGGCTCTACAGAATCATCCTGACTACATATAATATGTCCTGTTTTCTTGTCCCTGGGCCTGCCGATATGTGTCATGAGAATCGGCCGCCCTCCACGTTCAACAATGTTATAAAGCGTACCCAGGGTTTTATCAATCCTGTAAGGGTCTCTGATAACTCCTTTTTTTACTACATTATGGTCAAACCTCACGAGAACAATCTTTCCGTTCAGGTCAGCCTCCTGTATAACTGGAAGCCCTCTGTTCACATCCGCCGACTTCATAACACATTTTAGCAGAATAAAAATAATTTGAGAAGAAATTTTGACTGGTATCATGTATCCTTTATAATAGTGCTATTACCAGGGGTAAAGATTCTTTGCAAAGAACCGGAATAAACAGGCATTATCATCGACGTTAAAGAAGAATCCAATGACTGAGAGAAAAATACTTAAAGTAATGTTTATATGCACTGCCAATTCCTGCCGGAGCCAGATGGCAGAGGGTTTGGCAAGACATCTTGGCAGAGGGATAATTGAGACCTACAGTGCCGGTCTTTTTGAATTTCATGTTCATCCAATGGCAAAAAAAGTCATGAAGGAAATTGGAATTGATATATCAAAACAAACATCAAAAGCAATCGATAAAAAATTGTTGAAAAATATGGACATTATAATAACACTGTGCACACATGCTGAGGCATCATGTCCCACAACTCCCCCCGAAATAAAAAGACTTCACTGGCCGGTTAAAGACCCGGTTGGTACCAAAGGAACAGAAAAAGAGATTCTGGATGCATTCAGAATCACCAGAGAAAAGATTAAGGCTAAGATTGAGGTATTTATTGAAGAAATTAAAAAAAGATAGTCTTTAAATTATCCTGAGCAAAAGTCTCAGATTCCTTATTTCATCTTTTAAGCTGTTTACTTTCTTAAACTTGCTGTCCCAATAGGTTTTTATATCATACAAACTCCCCGTTGAAGTTACAGTAACTGCACCATCCATATCTGTCCTGAGGAGCTTGATTCCGGCCTCATTATATCTTTCAACAGTCTCTCCATGAGGATGACCAAAGGAATTATTTTTCCCCGCGCTTACGACAGCTATTTCAGGGTTTACAGCTTTTAAAAATTCCTCAGAGCTTGATGTCCTTCCGCCGTGATGAGGTACCTTGATAATATCGCTTTTAAGCCATTTACCTAAATGAATTAAATTCTCCTCAGCCTCTGCTCCAATATCTCCTGTAAAAAGTGCTGAGAAATCCCCTGTATCTATTTTCAATACCAGCGAATCGCTATTTTCACTGGAGGTCTCCCCTCTTACAGAGTCAGCATAAAATTCATCATAAGGGTGCAGCACGTAAATCCTGTACTTTTCTGCTTCAAGGACATCTCCTCTTCTGAGAATTTTGCCCGGGATTTTTTCTTCCTGCATTTTTTGAAAGAATTCCCCTGCCCCGGGTAACATCCAGGAACGGGTCTTCCGGTACGAGTCGATCCCGACTGCCGAGGATTGCACCAGCCTGCCGTTTAACCAGATTTCCCCTATTTTAAAATTATCCATAATGTAGATTAGCCCTCCGTAATGGTCAGGATGTGGGTGGCTTAACACCATAAAATCGATCTTCCTTATACCTTTAGACCACAAATAAGGAGCAATAATCCTGCGTCCCGCGTCAAATCGATCTGAACCCCCGTCAATGAGCATCACTCTTCCATCAGGCAGTTCTACAACAGATGAATCCCCCTGCCCTACATCCAGAAATGTAATTCTGAAGTTATCGTTGGATAAATAAGGACTGACTAAATAAAAGCAGATGACAAAGACAAGAGGCAGAAACCTCCATTTAACCTTACTTTTAATAATAAACATCAGAGATAAAAAATAAAGCACTATGATTACAAACAATGGATTGGGGACATGGAGATTTGAATAAGGAATATTTGAAAAACTCTTTATAAGATTTAAAGCAAAATGTGTAATTGCATCAGTCAGTCCATTTAAAGGCATTGAAGACATATTAAATAAGAGTGCACTAAAACCTGTAAAGAATCCAAGCGGGAGGATTACAAAACAAACAAGGGGTGTTACTATTAAATTTGTGATTGGTGAGATTAAAGGGAACTGTTTAAAATAAAGGGCAACTATAGGAGCTGTGCCAAGAACAGCGGCAATAGTTATAATTAGTCCTGTTTTTATCCTGTCAAATGATTTTTGCATGAAATTTCTGCAGATCAATTTATAACCTGTACCAGATAGTTCGGCGGTCTTTGTTATATATTCTAATTCAAGTTCTTTATTCAGATTTTCGAGTTCTGTTTTTTTCTCAAGTACATATCCAATTGACAGGACTGCAATAAAAGAAAGGATAAAAGACAACTCAAAAAGCGCATCCGGCCTCCATAGCAGGATAATAATTGCTGCGATTGACAAGGAATTCAGCCACTGCCCTTTTCTCCCAAGAAAAAGCGCAAGCATGAAGATAAAAATCATAATAAAAGAGCGGATTGTCGGGGTGCTTGTGCCGGATATCAATGCATAAAGGATTAACACGGGCAGTGTTAATATAACCGCTACCTGAGAAGGTGTGATGTATAAGGTCATTCTTGTTAAAAATCTTATAGGCAAAAATTTAATAACTGTCTTTATAAATTTAAAAATTATAAAGGCGAGCAAACCGAAATGAGTCCCTGATATGCTTAATAGATGCGCAAGTCCTGTTGAACTGAAGGAGTCTCTCATGTCCTGGCTTATTCCCCTTTTAAGGCCGGGTAGTATTGCTTTGTGAAGCGAGGCATTATCAGAAGAGAGACTGTTGTCTATAATTCTTCCGAGCCTCTGGCGTTCCTTATGCATCCATTCCAGTATCCCTCTCCCCCTGCCTGTTGTTTTCATCTGCTTTATATAGCCTGTTGCTACAATTCCGTCCTTTTTCAAATCATACGAATATACCCCGGGATTATGAAAAACACCTGGCTCCCATAATCTTGCAACAGCGCTGATTCTGTCACCAGGATTAAACACGAAATAATTACTGGTTCCTTTTTCAAAAAATCTCTCTAATAAAATAAAAAGCCGTGCTCTTCCCTGGATATCCTCACCTTCAATATTTATATCATCAATAGTAAACCGGATTTTCCCTTCCGATGACTCAGGCACATCGATAACAGTCCCCTCAATAAATACATCTCTATCAGGCAATCTTATTTCAGGGACAGTTTCCTGTCTTACATAGCTATAAATGAATCCGGATACAAATATTAGGACTATTGATAATATTTTCTTCCAAAAATCCCCGCTTCTCCCTCTGGAATCAAGTCGATTCAACTTTACCCCGTTAGAGAAAGCCCCCGATTTTAATCGGTGGTCATCACCTCTTGAAGCTGACAGTGGTTTAAAGCCACCGTCAGCGTAAACCGTTAAAGGACGAAGTTCTCTAACGGGGTTTACTTTCTCATCGGCGAATCCTCCTGAATGCGGAAAAAAGAGGTTAGGCTGGATTAAGAATAGCAAGACAATTGCTGCAATACAGACAAGAATAATTGAAACGGGGAAAAACGGGAAGAAGTGAAACGCTGCAATGCCCCCTATAAAGAAAATGGTAAGGCCTATCATCCCATTTTTGATTCTATAACTTCAGCAAGTTCCTCTGCTATAGTGGTAACAATGCGCATATTATTCCCCTCAACCATGACCCTGATTTTAGGCTCTGTACCGGATGGTCTGACAAGGATTCTGCCTTTTTTAAGTCTTTTTTTCGCCTTTCTTATGGCAGTCATCACGGCCGGGAAATTCTCTATAGATTCAGGCTTTGGCACCTGTACATTTAAAAGCACCTGAGGATAAATCGGGATAGCAGGTGAAAGCTTGGAAAGCGGTTTCCCGGTTTTACACATTATAGCAAGCACCTGAAGCGCTGTTATAATGCCATCCCCCGTGGTATTGTGATCCATAAAAATTATATGACCTGACTGCTCGCCGCCCAGATTACAGCCTCTTCTGAGCATTTCTTCAACAACATATCTGTCCCCCACCTTTGTTCTTACAATTTTTACCCCTATTTTTTTCAGAAAGATTTCAAATCCGATATTGCTCATGACAGTAGCTACAACAATATTATTTTTAAGAATTTTTTCTTTCTTCATATCCATTGCACAAATAGCCATTACCTTGTCGCCATCAACTATTTCACCCTTCTCATCACAGAAAATTGTCCTGTCACCGTCCCCATCATGGGCAATACCAATATCTGCACCATATTCCATAACTGCCTTCTGCATGGCCTCAGGATATGTGGAGCCGCAATTTGCATTTATGTTTTTTCCGTCAGGTTTATCATTAATCGCTATAACATCAGCACCCAGTTCACCAAGCACCAAAGGAGAAATCTTGTAAGATGCGCCATTCGCGCAGTCAATTACAATTTTTACCCCGTCAAGGGTTTTTCTTTTTGGAAAAGTAGCCTTTACATATTCGATGTATCTGCCTGATGCATCATCAACCCTGTATGCCTTGCCTATTTCTGCACCTTTAGGCCTTATACGTCCCAGTTTCCTGGAAAACATGATCCTTTCTATCTCTGTTTCAACGCTGTCAGGAAGCTTAAACCCCCTTGAACCAAATAATTTTATACCGTTATCATCAAAGGGATTATGAGATGCTGATATAACAATCCCTGCATCAACCCTGAAACTCCTGGCGGCAAAGGCAATTCCAGGTGTTGGCATAGGGCCAACAAGAACAACATTCACTCCCATTGAGCAAATGCCGGAAGTTAAAGCGCTTTCTAACATGTAACCCGACAGTCTTGTGTCCTTACCTATAAGAATCAGGTCACGACCATGCTTTTTCTTAAGGACATAAGCTGCAGCCCTTCCAATCTCAAAAGCTATCTCGCCAGTCATCGGGGACTGGTTAGCCTTGCCTCTTATTCCGTCCGTTCCAAAAAGCTTCACTCTTACCTCCTGCTATAAATCATGCATCCTTATAGGATGTCTATAATCCGGCTATGATAAACATTAACTCCTATTTTGTTTCCTTAACGGTTATATTAATCTCAACTTCAGTGGTATTTATTCTTACATTTTCTTCGTTCATATCTAAAAAGACACGGTACCGTACACTTCCGGTAACCCCTGTAATGTCTAAAGGCTCTGTTTTAACAGAAAATATCTTAGAAACAACACTCTTCGGCCCCTCTATCTTAACAGTTTCAGGATCTACTTCAATTCTGTCAACCGCAAATCCCTCAAAAGTCGCGCCTAAAATTACAGGTCTTACAGGGACATCCTTTTCTGCCTTTTCATCAACAACCAGTCTTATGTTCTGAGGTGAAATATCCTTTACAGTAAATGACTCTGGCAATGTAATATTTTCAGCAGATAGCGGCAAAAATGTCTCTCCTTTCCGTATGTTACCAAGGTCAACAACTACGCTTATATCCTCTTCTCTCAGCTTTTTTAAGAACCTTTCATGCCCTTCTACAGTTATATTTATTGTTTCCGGCCTTTCCACAACTTCAAGTTCAACCGGAATATTTTTTAATTCTACAGGGATATCCATAATAATTACGGAATGTCCCTTCAGGACAACAAAAAACCAGAGCAGAATCGCCAAAACAAAAGAGGCCAGTTTTAACCATGGATTTGTCGTAATAAATTTATTAAACCTGTCTTTTCCCATGTCTCTTGTCTTTTGATGTGGTAAAAACCTCAGCAAGCACGTCCCTGAGTGACCCCATATCTACATTTTTCTCAAGCCTGCCGCCAATTGCAGTGGCAATACTGCCTGTTTCCTCAGAAATTATCAGAACAACTGCATCTGTCTCTTCAGACAACCCGATACCTGCCCTGTGTCTCGTTCCTAAGGCCTTTGAACGTTCTGCGCTCGGTGTCAGCGGAAGAAAGCACCCTGCTGCAACAATACGGTCTCCCCTGATAACTACTGCACCATCATGAATTGGAGATGTGGGATGAAATATGCTTAAGATCAATTCTTTTGAAACCCTGGCATCAACAGGATAACCTATCTCAACGAAGTCTTTCAAACTGGTCACCCTCTCAATAACTATTAAAGCCCCAATCTTCCTGTTTGCAAGAGCTATAGATGCCTTAACTATTTCCTCAAGAGACCTTAATTCCTTTGCAGTGGTAAATGAAGGCAAAAAACGTGATTCCCCTGTCTGTGCCAATGCCCTGCGAATTTCAGGCTGAAATAATATAACAACGACCAGAACTATCTGTGTCCAGAGACTATGAATAATCCAGTCCATTGTATACAACCCAATATATCCTGAAAACAAAAATGCAATAAGCAGTAACCCCAGACCAAGAAGAATCTGGACAGCCTTTGTTCCCTTGATGATCAAAAGCAGTCTGTAAAGGATTACGGTTACCAGCAGGATGTCAAGAAAATCCTGCCATCTCAAGTATTTAAGGATTTCCACTTAAATATCCTCTTTTTAGGGGGGGTACCAATAATAGACAATAATATTATAGCAGGTTTTAAAAAAACAGGGGCTCACAATATATAAGTTTTGCCAATCAAGTAAATAAAATGTCCATTGATTGAGAGCTGATCTTCTTTCCAGTCTTCAGGCAGGGGCCAGTAAGGCTCGGCATTCTTAATCGCTTCCATTGCAGCCTTATCAAGGTCTTTATAGCCTGAGGTTCTTACAAGTTTAACCTCACCAAGGCTTCCATCCCTGTTAATAGAAAAGCTTATATAGAGATCGCCTGAAATACCGTGTCCTGCGGCCGCTGTTGGATACTGCCATATCCTTTCTATCTTGTCTTTTAGCCTTCTCATATATCCCCGATGGTGAAACTCTGGAACATCAAAGGTCAGGCCTTTTTTCCCTTTAACGGATTTTTGAGCATACTTTTCAATGGTCTTTTTATCAAAAAGAAAAGACTTAGGTATCAGGCGCGGGCCTTCTTCCCATTCAGAAAATACATCCTCTTCCTCTGCAGAGGTTGCACCCTCCCTGGTTACTTCTTTACCTGATTCAGCTGACCCAGGCGCTGTACCTTTTCCGAACATGGTCTCAGGAGGCGCTTCTGTTTCCTCTGGCTTTTTTGGAACAGGGGGGCCGGGTATTACAGGTATCTTTATTGTTTCCGGAATTATATCTTCAACGGAGCCAACAATATCTACGTCAAAAACAGGCGCTGATATCCTGGTGCTCATTTCGGGATAAAACACTATGAGGGCGCTGAACAATAAAATGTGAGATAAAAGTGATGCAAATATGTAATTATTTAATCTCAATTCAGGAATTTATTGTATTTATCCGCTATGTGAAAAACCCAAAAAAACTATTTAAGTCCAAAATCCCCGGAATCCGGTTAACTGCATTTTTTGGGCACGTGGAATTTCATCATGAATTCAATCCAGGAGGAAACGGACAGTAAATACGCGCTCTTCTTGGAACAGAGCTCTCATTACCATAAAAATAGGCCGAGATCTTAAAGAAAAAGTTTCCGATACTGCCTGATATGCTTCCATCTCTGTTTTCCCTCCAGGGCATGCTATGTTGTAAGTCGTTGATGGCAATAATAATATAAAGATTGTCAGGTTCCATTCCAGCGATATCCTCAGGACTCGGAATAGGAAGGCCCCTGGCATCACCGTACTGGGTGTGAGAATGGAAGTCGCCTATTATCTGGAGTTTTTCAAATTTTGAAAGTACTGACTCTATCTTCTTATGGTCCCTGTGGGAAAATACAACGCCTCTTCTCTTTCTTATGGCTGTCTGCAAACCAAAGGCATATTCTATAATAAAACGGTCCTCAAGCCGATAACCAAGCAAATACCCCAGAGATTCCTTTTTAAATACCTCTACACTGCTTAAAAGCAGGCACATAAAGGCATCCCCGGAGAGGTATATCTTCATGGGGTTTAGTCTTGTTTTTTTTAATTTTTTTCCCTGTGCTCTGGAACTCTTACTGTCATTACGGGGCATGGTGCCCTCCTGACTACTTTTTCTGCTATGCTGCCAAAGATAAATCTTTCAAGGCCGGCTTTGCCGTATGTGCCCATGACTATCATATCTACCTTTTCTTTTGCAGCAAAGTTTATTATTTCTTCAAAAGGGATTCCTTTTAAGACAATTTTTTCAATATTTGTCATCCCTCTGATTTCCTCAATACAGCACCTCTCCATTTCCTTCTGCGCCCATTCAAATATCTCTTTGTATATTTCATCCGCAGATATATGTGGAACATAAGAATCGGTGGCCTTGAAAATATCATGAATTACATGAAGCATATAAAGCTTTGAATTATAATGTTTTGAAAAGTCTACTGCATAATGCAGCGCATTGTAAGAACCTTCAGAAAAATCAGTCGGAAAAAGTATTTTCTCAACTTTCATTATAATTAACCCCCTGTTATAATGTTCATTATAACTGATTACACCGATTATTGAGGATGTCCTAATTCATGCATTAAGTTCATAAATAATCCTCAGTCCCTCAAGCGTTAAAAGAGGATTTATTTCCTTTATCCCGTCTATATACGGTATTACCAAATCTGCAAGCCCCCCTGTTGCAATCACATTTGTATCCGTTACAACACCTGCTCCTGTCTTTATGTCTTTGTCAAGAGAAAGCTCTAATTTTATTTCTTTGATAATTCTTTCAACAGCTCCAGCATGTCCCAGAATCAGTCCTGACAGTATGTTGCTCTCTGTATCGCATCCGACTGCCTTCACCGGACTCTTTAGTTCAACCTTCGGCAACTTTGCCGTCTTGTCAGCAAGGGTATCTGCAGAGATTTTAAGCCCGGGCATTATTGAACCACCCTTGTATTCGCCCCCGGAAGAAACTACGCTAAAAGTGGTAGCAGTTCCAAAATCTATCACAATTAAATGCCCTTTGTAAAGGTTACGGGCTGCTACTGCATTGGCAACTCTGTCAGCACCTAATTCATCCGGATTCTTAATGCAAAACTTTAAACCAGTTCTTAAGTTATGACTCACATTCATCGGCTCAAATCCAAAGCTCCTTCTGACAGCCTCCACAAATAAAGGAGTTGCCTGAGGGACAACAGAACATAGAACTGCTCCCACGGGTCTTTCCATCTGATGAAGTATAATATAATCCTTTAGAACAGAGGAATATTCGTCTATGCCCCGGCCTTCCATGGTTGTACTAAGCCGCAGAACATTCCTCACTGCCTTATCATAAAAACCTGTGATAGTATTTGTGTTTCCTATATCAATAAGTAAAAGCATAATTTTTAATCAATAAAATAAGGAGGATTCAAGGATTCGAGGGTTCGAGTGAATGTATAAAATTTAAAAAAATTAATTCCTTCACTTGAATCCTTGACCCCTAGCCCCCTTGAATCCTATTGCATTCGCTTGAAAACTTATTACAGCTTTATTTTACCCTATTGCAATTTCTTGGAGATGAAACTAATTTTTCAATATCGTGACTTCCCCTGCATGTACCTTTTCAACAACACCTGTAAAAAGCCTTACGATTAGCTCGCCATCATCACTAATCCCCTCAGCCTTGCCCGATATAATCCTGTTCCGGGACTTAACCCTGACCTTTTTCCCGGAAGTTGAGTCAAGGCGCATCCACTCATTGAGTAAAGCCTTTTTTTTACCCTTTAAAATGTTTTTATACCAGTGCTCAAGCTTGGCAAGGATTACCCCTAAAAGTTTCACCCTGTTAATATACTCTCCTTTTTCCTCTTTTAAAGATGTTGCATGTTGCCTGACATTGCCAGGCAACATGCTGGAAGGCATATTCACATTTAAGCCTATTCCTACTGCCACAAAGTTTATCCTGTCCTGGTCGGATTTCATTTCTGTCAGGATACCACCGACTTTTTTATTTCCGACAAGTATATCATTAGGCCATTTTATCACTGCATTCAGGCCAACATGCTCTCTTATGGCAGATACAACGGCCACAGCGGCCATCAAGGTCAGAATGGAAGCCCTTTCAGGTGCAAAAGGCGGCTCCAGCAAAACAGTAAAATAAAGATTCACGCCAGGGGGCGATACCCAATCCCTGCCAAACCTTCCCCTGCCCTGCTCCTGCGCGTCTGCAACTATAACAGTCCCTTCTAACCCTTCCATCCGCTGCTGCGATGGATGCTGATACTGCCGGGCCAAAACTGAACGCCTTAGTTGTCCCATCTCCATTGCCCTCTCGTTTGTTGACGAAGTTGTCTTGTAAAACACAATCTCTCTGCCAATAATATCTCCTTTAAAAACAGCTTTTATTTCCTCTTTTGTAGGTATATCAGGACCAAAGAGCAGTTTATACCCTTTTGACGGGACTGCCTCAATCAAATAGCCCCCCTGTCTCAGGACGTTTACTCTTTTCCAGATACCAGCCCTTGTAATCCCAAGTGACCTGCTTATCTGCTCGCCTGAGATAAAACCTTTCCTGTTTCTTAGAAATTCAATAAGCTGTTCAGTCATTTCGTGTAGTAAGCAGTTAGCTGCTTAATTTTTATTTTCATTCATAGATATAACAGGGGATGGTTTTTGAACGGTTTTTTTCGTCCCGTCATTTCGGGACGAAAACCTCGGAGTCCCGATACTTCGGGACGAGAATGAGTGAAAAAACTGTTCCCTGTTATATCTTATTATCATTTTGTAATTAATTCAGGCTAACACTATCAACTAATCGCTGCCTTCTCCTCCCATTCACATTCATTATAAAGCACACACGCAGGACAGTTCGGCCTCCTTGCCTTGCATATTTCTCTTCCGTGCAGAATCAAAACATGATTAAACGCAGTCAGACTCTCATGAGGAAGCTGATTAACCAGCTCTATTTCTACCTTGTCAGGGTTATTGGAATGAGCAATGCCCAGCCTGTTTGAAACCCGCAACACATGGGTATCAACCGCAATAGTCTGCTTGCCAAACACACCTCCAAGAACAACGTTGGCAGTCTTCCTGCCAACACCTGACAGGGTTGTCAGCTCCTCCAGGGTCCCGGGTACCTTCCCCTTGAAATCCTTTACTATCTTCCTGCAACATTCTATTATCATTTTTGCCTTGTTTTTATAAAATCCTGCAGGCCTTATTTCTTTTTCAAGCATACACGGTTCAGCCCGGGCAAAATCCTCTGCTGACTTATATTTTTTAAAAAGACTCTTTGTAACCTCATTTACCCTGACATCCATGCACTGCGCAGAAAGAATAGTGGCAACAAGAAGTTCCAGTGGAGTAGAAAAATTAAGCGCTATTTTGGGGTTTGGATATTTTTTCAGCAAGAGTTTTGATATTTTTTTAGCATCAGCCACTTAACATTATCTTCGTGAGGCGTAAAACGTGAGGAAATTTATCGCCTCTCGCTCTTACGCCTAAACGCCTTATGTCCTTTATTCCTCTTTTAATATTTTTACCTCAATTTTCCCTTTCAATCCTCGTGCAAATTTTTTTGCGTCATCCCCTGTACCTACGATTGAGTTATAATGCATTGGTATTGCAATCTCAGGTTTAATATCAAGCGCAGCTTTTACAGCCTCTTCAGCGGTCATGACATATGTTCCGGACACGGGTAAAAGCGCTATATCCGCCTTAAATGTCTTCATTTCAGGAATATAATCCGTATCGCCGGCTATATAAATCATCTGCCCTTCCACAGTAAAAATATACCCAACCCAGCCCTTATCCCTGGGGTGGAACTGTTTGTTGGTATTATAGGAGGGAACCGCCTCTACATCTATCCCTTTGACTGTAAACTTATCCCCGGGCTCCACTGTCCTGACATCTCCTGAAAGTTTCACCGCGCAGTCGGATGTTGCAACTACAACCGTGTTGTCATCCCGAACCTTATTTACATCTTCAGGAGAACAGTGATCATAATGCTCGTGTGTTATGAGAATTATGTCAGCTGTATCCCTTTTCTTTATCTTAAAGGGATCTGTATAAATAACTTTTTCGCCCGCTATTATCTTAAATGAATCGTGACCGAGCCAATGAATATCCTTTAACATTGCTTTAACCTCCCTTCCTTCCATCCTCCCTTTCTTCTCTCAACATGTCTTCCTCCATATTGCAAACTTAACAAAGAGAAAAATTATAACTCTCTAAATCCTAAAATTACTAATGAGTTTATAAGTAAGACTACGTTCTATGTCATTCCCGCCTGTCGGGAATCTTTCTTGACGATTCCTGACAAGCAGGAAGGATTGCGGCCAAGCCGCAATGACAAAAACTGCTCTGTTAATGTCCATTTACTTATGAACTTATTAATAAGGATAAATTTGATATCTGGATTTTATAATTTTAAGTTTGCTCAGGATTGCGAATTCAGGATTACTCATTTTTTTTTCCGGGTTCTATGCATTATAAAATCTGATTATATCACACCTGAAAATATTCAGAAAAGGTAAACCCCGTTAGAAGGCCTTCGCCCTTCTAACGGGGTAAATATAACCATACTCCCTTACAGTATAATTCTGTTTAAACTTAAAGCCCCCAGCTAAAAAAGGGCGCCTTATTTCATAGAACTAGTGCAAACACATTAATTAAGTTGACATAACCTTTTAGTATTGTCATTCCCGTGCACAGCACGGGGTATTCTGGCATAATCTCATAAAAAATCTAACGGGTTTGAGTCTTATTCCCTACCCCGAAGATATGGATATGCGAAACTTCAGGGACATTTTCCAAACTGCCGGACTCATCGGTGATTGTTATCACGAGGCATGAGAAGTGCCCCTCAGCATAAAAAAAGTTGAAAAAAAAGCTCCTTTTCGATAAAATTTAGAATGAACAGCGAGAATAGACGAGCGAATAATGTAATAAATAAATCCCTGCATTCGTATGTCCGCAGGGAATACTAATAATCCTGAAAGCGATTACTTATCATCTATCATCTGTAATTTTTATTATTGTTACGTTAATATAGAGTCATAGTATAAACGGGGCAAGCGCTCAAATCCGTTAATGTACCATACTGTTTAACGGAACACGACGCTTTCACGATTTTCTGTATTTCGTAAATCGCATTAAATCACCGTATGCATTTGATCAATTAAGACCGGCTTGAAAGGAGTCAACAGAGAATGGCTGATGAAAGATTAAAAAAACATGTACCTGTTCCAAAGGATACCCCGGCTTTTTTCTGCGCAAACTGTGGTGCAGTATCTCTCAGTCCTGACGGTATATGCAAGGTCCAGGGTAAAGGGAAAAAGGCTGACTGGTGTGGTACCAAGGATGCGGGTACACCTCAGTTTTGCCACAATAAAAAAAATAACCTTCGCTACAGATGTGGCAATTGCGGCAAGGTATCGGTTAACTCCGAACTACTTTGTGAACCTGTTAAGATGGAACTGCCTGAATAACTGGAACTTTTTCATTTATATTATTATAATAAGTTTACTGTGGCTTATTTTATGGGAATTACCCATTTTCCCCAGGATAATACATGATATTTAGAGATAGTATCCTAATCGTTGATGACGATAAAGTTATACGTCAAACCCTCCGTACGATCCTTGAAAAGGAGGGTTATAAAGTCCTTGAAGCTTACAATGGGGCTTCCGGTCTTCAACTGATCAAAACGGAACACCCCGATCTTGTCGTTCTTGATGTGGTCTTGCCGGACCTGGATGGGATCAAAGTCTGCAGGGCAGTCAAATCCGATCCTAAATTGTCAAAGACTCTTATCCTCATGACAACCTCCAAAGGGAGCAAGGAGGATGTGATCCGGGGTCTTGAATCCGGAGCCGATGACTATGTCGTCAAACCTTTTGACAAAAGCGAATTTCTTGCACGGATCAAGACATCTCTCAGGGCAGGACATCTTCTCAGAGAACTGGAACGTGAAAAAAAGGATCTCATGGCCATACTGGATATCAGTAATGCCATCACCTCCACACTCGACTCCAAAGAAGTTCTCTACTCTATCGTCAAAAAGATCTCCGAAGTCATCGACGTCTCACGATGTTCTATTGTACGAATCGATGCGAGCGAACATAAAGGGTTCGTAGTCGCCACAAACGAAGATCCCGACATTTTCAATATCGAGATCGACCTGAACAAATATCCAGAGATTCTCAAGGTCCTCGATACCAAGAATATTGTAGTTGTCAACAATATCGAAAAAGATCCCCTTATGGAATCGGTACGGAAGAACCTTAAAGAAATCTGCTTTCATTCCCTGCTTGTCCTTCCCGTAATCATGAAACAGAACGTCATCGGGACCATCCTTCTTCGCACTGCCCGCCGGGACCGGTCCTTTTCAGAACGGGAAATCCAGTTCTGCCAGATTGTCGCCAACGCCGCGGCGAATGCCCTGATCAATGCCTCCCTATTCGAGTCCATGGAGCTGGCCAATATCCACCTGGAAGAACTGGCCATTACCGACGGGCTCACGGGGATCTTCAACCACCGCTATTTTTACAGACGCCTGGATGAGGAGTTCAATCGATCGGAACGTTACAACACCCCCCTCTCGTCCATCATGATGGACGTCAATAACTTCAAAGAGATCAATGATTCTTACGGCCATCGTACGGGTGACCGCGTACTGAAAGAACTCGCCATTGTTCTCAAATCCATCATCCGCAAAAGTGATATCGTCGCGCGATACGGTGGAGACGAGTTCATTATCCTCCTCCCGCAGACCAATCGGCAAGGCGCTGAGATCGAAGCCAAGCGCATAGACCAATCCATTTCAGAACATATTTTTGAATCCACGTCTGACATCCGCCTTTTCATCAGCTACGGAATCTCCACCTATCCGAATGAAAAGATCCTGAAGGCCGATGACCTGGTGACCCTTGCAGACCGTGAACTTTACGCGAATAAAGCCAAGCACAAACCCCAAACCCCTGTACAATAAAAAACGTCTCTTGACATCGCAGGGCATAAAAAAAGGCAAATTTTACCTTTCAGCCATTAGCGTAATTTTCGGTCATCAGTAAAAGGATTAATCTGGCGGAGCCATGTAACATATGGTAAATGGCGGGGTGGACGGGACTCGAACCCGCGACCTCCGACGTGACAGGCCGGCGTTCTAACCAGCTGAACTACCACCCCATAAACGACGTAAACAGTTATTCGTTATAAGTTATTAGGGAAATAAAAAATATGCTCTTGTGATTAATTTAAGATATTATACTAATAACCAATAACGTATTACTAATAACTCCATTTTTGCTAAAAGCAAAAATGGTAGGCGGAACAGGGCTCGAACCTGTGACCCCAGCCTTGTAAGGGCCGTGCTCTCCCAACTGAGCTATCCGCCCGATTTTATTTATTTCAACTTAAAGGGAAAAAACAATCGTATTCCGCCAACCATTTAGAAATATAATACTATAACAGATAATCAAATAAAATTT
>JAZFSN010000097.1:0-3367 GCA_036446195.1 Thermodesulfovibrionia bacterium
TGGAAAAGGCAAAGCCCTCTCCAGTTCTGGCCTGTCTTTTTCAGGGAGACGTATTCTGATATTACATCAACAATATCTATCCGGCTTTTTACTTCCTCGAGGGCAGTATTATAAGAAGACATTCTTCAATGATACATGATTCACAATATATGTTTTGAAATCCAGGTTATGGTTAAGGTCAACCTGCCTGCCGGCAGGCAGGGATGCCAGTTTAGTTAATGGGTTAAGTAGTTGGTGTTACCCTTCCCTTTACCTTATTTTTGCCTGTATCCTGAATCTTGTATCTTGTATCCTGTTATTTTATCCTGCTGAACCTTCTGAACCCGGAACAGGCTATCACCTCTAAAGCGCCTGTTTTCTGCACCTTATCAAGCATTAAATTCATTCCTAAATTATCGCTCGAGATGTGCCCTGCAACAACTACATTCATATGACGTTTCTCAGCCTCTTTTCTATGGTCCTCGCTGAGATGCATTGCCACAATTGTACCAATACCTGAATTAACAAGGCTTTCGAAGATATCCTTGGAGCCCTCTGTACCACCGGTCATATCAACAAAAATCTTTCCTGCCCTTCTTTCTTTTGAACCGATAAGAATCTTCGGACCAGCATTGTTCCTTGCCGCTTCCTTATATTCGTGGATTTCTTTTAATATCTTGAGTATATCTTCAATGAAATCCGGCCTTCTTTTATCAAATATGCTTTGAAGATAGCTTGAAACCATGTTGTCTGCAGGAGTATGGACACACATAAACGGGATGCCGAGAAGCCTTGCAACATCTACAGCCCTCGCATGATTCACAGGAGACAGCTTTCTCTCAACCTCTTTAACCCTGTCAGCAAGAAGGTCCTCTGCAACATTTATAGGGACCCCAAATTTGTTTAATATGTCTGCCTGCATATGCATAACTTCATAAAAATTTGCAAATGCCTTTCCTTCCGGATGATGGGCTACAACAAGGTCAATCCTTTGCCCTTTTGACGAAAGCCTGTCAGCAAGAAGGAGCTCGGCCATCTCCATGTCAATCCCGATAAGAGCAGCCTTTACCTCTTCATCTCCGGTTCCGTTAAGAATTCTTGTGTCAGCATATGGATTTGTAAAGCTCTCCTTATCAAAAAATTCTTTATCTTCCCCCTTCATATCCTCATAAGAGCTTTTTCTTTTATTAAGGCTTTTCATAACCAGCTTTTTGCCCCTTGGGTCTGCTTCAATGCCTATAGTAACAATTGTTTTATATAGCTTCTTTAATAACACTTATTCACCTCCTGTAAGTCACCAGCCAGTGTTTTTCAAATTTTCAGATTAGAATACCTCTTCAGGAGTTATTTAATCAAGAGTATGTGGATGCTACAGGAAATTATTCAGTGAAATATCTCTAGAGAATGATTCCCGGCAGGCAGGCGGGAATGACAAAAAACCTTTATCATCCTTCCCTGTTGTCATTCCGCACTTGACCTGTGCCTGCCCCGTACTTGATACGGGGGAATCCAGACGTCGTCCCCGCGCAGGCGGGGAACCATAATATAAAAGGACTGGATTCCCGTTCCCCGGTCAGGTCGAGGACAAGCTTCACGGGAATGACGAAATGTAGGACATTAGATTTACAGGAGTCAATAATTCCCTGAAAAACAAATCTTACTGATTCTTTATTGCCTTTAGCCTTATAATTGCTTCCTCTACAAGCATCTTCTCGGTCTTTGTCGTCCTTCTTGATTTAAGCTCCACAAAGCCGTCTTTCAGATTTTTCTCACCTATTATTACTTGCCATGGAATTCCTATCAGGTCCGCATCCTTGAACTTCACTCCCGGCCTTACATCTCTGTCATCTACAAGAAAATCTATACCTCCTGCCCCCAAATCCTTGTAAAAACGCTCAACTGTTTGCGAAACTTCCGGGTTCTTCATATTAAGAGGTAAAATTTCTACATCAAACGGGGCAATATTAGGAGGCCAGATTATACCGTCTTTATCATTGTTTTGCTCAATTGCAGCTGCGACAATTCTTGCAGGCCCTATACCATAACTTCCCATTATAATAGGATTCTCCCTGCCTTTTTCATCAAGGTAAACAGCCCTGAGGGGCTTTGAATACTTTGTCCCGAATTTAAAGATATTACCAATCTCAATCGTCTTTTCTATTCTTATCGCGGCACTGCATTTAGAACACTTATCGCCTTCTTTAGCCATATGAATGTCATGCCACTCTGCCTGAAAATGAACATTCGGTTTTATCCCTTTTTTATGAAAACCGTTTCTGTTTGCACCTGAAATATAAATTCCATCTTTCAGGGATATATCAGCAATCTTTCTTAACTTGCTGCCAACCGGGCCGATAAATCCTGCCTCAACGCCAAGAACATCCCTGATCTCGTCTTTCTGCGCAGGCCTGAACTCCCCGACAATCCTCTTAAGCTTTTTTTCGTTAAGTTCCTGATCACCTCTAAGAAGTGCAAGAAAAGGAGCTTGCTCTTCAATCATAAGAAGGCTCTTTATAAAAAATGATGGATTTACTCCCAGGAATTCAGACACCTCCATAACTGTCCTTTTTCCAGGGGTTGACACATCTGAAAGATTCTTGTCCTGCTCCTCAGCCACAGGTGTCTGTGGATTAGAAAGGGATTCTGCAAGTTCTGTATTAGCAGCATAGCCGCACTCACTACAGAGTGCAACATTATCTTCACCAGCAGGACTCGGTGCCATAAATTCATGGGCAGTGGCGCCACCCATCATTCCGGGGTCGCTCTCAACCTTATAGAATTTAAGCCCGCATCTGCTGAATATCCTATTATAGGCATTAGCATGCTTTTGATAGCTTTCTTCCAAACCTTCCGGTCCTTTATCAAAACTATAACTGTCTTTCATTAAAAACTCCCGAGTTCTCAATACCCCGCTCCTGGGCCGTGCCTCATCCCTGAATTTTGTCTGTATCTGATACCATATCTGAGGTAAATCCCTGTACGAACGGATCTCTGTTGAAGCAAGCCATGTCACTATTTCTTCATGGGTCATGCCAAGACACATATCCCTGGAACCTCTGTCTTTCAGCCTGAACATCTCATCCCCTATTTCAAACCACCTTCCTGTCTTTTGCCAAATCTCGGCAGGGTGAAGTGCTGGCATGGAGATTTCCTGTGCACCAATCGCATCCATTTCTTCTCTTATGATTTTATTTACCTTTTCAATGACCCTCCACGCAAGGGGAAGATATATATATAGGCCCGCTGCAAGCTGCCTCACATAACCTCCCCTGAGCATAAGTATATGGCTTATGGCCTCGGCCTCTGCAGGACTTTCACGCAAAGTTGGGATAAACATCTTTGAAAACAGCATTATATATACCTCTTTCCAAATACTGAGTTGCTTTCC